>NZ_AEWE02000173.1:0-15813 GCF_000190455.2 Pseudomonas sp. TJI-51 | reverse complement strand
GCTTGCCTGCGATGGGCCGCGATGCGGCCCCGGCTATCTCAGATCAGACCTTGAACTGTGCCACCATGCCATTCAGGTCCACGGCAAGGCGCGACAGGTCCTGCGCTGCCGCACTGGTCTGGTTGGCCCCCGCCGAGGTCTGCATGGCCAGGTCACGGATATTCACCAGATTGCGGTCCACCTCACGGGCCACCTGCGCCTGTTGTTCCGAGGCACTGGCTATCACCAGGTTACGCTGGTTGATCGAGGCCATCGCTTCAGCAATCACCTCCAGCGCCTGCCCGGCGCCCTCGGCCACTTCCAGCGTGCCCGTGGCACGCCCCTGGCTGCTGTGCATCGCGGTCACCGCGCGCTCGGTGCCGTTCTGGATCCCGGCAATCATCTGCTCGATTTCGGCCGTCGACTGCTGGGTGCGGTGGGCGAGGGCACGAACTTCGTCCGCCACCACCGCAAAGCCACGGCCTGCCTCACCGGCGCGGGCGGCTTCGATGGCGGCGTTGAGCGCCAGCAGGTTGGTCTGCCCGGCAATTGCACCGATCACATCCAGCACCCGGCTGATCTCGTTGGCATTGCTGGCCAGCTGTTCGATTTCGCTGGAAGTGCCGGTCACGTCCGCCACCAGGTGCTGGATGGAGGCCAGCGCCTGGTTGACCCGGTCGCGGCCATCGCGGGTAGTCTGGTCGGCACCTCTGGAGGCGTCTGCGGTGCTCACCGCATTGTTGGCCACTTCTTCGACCGCCGCGGTCATCTGGTTGACGGCCGTGGCCGCCTGGTCGATTTCGGCACTTTGCTGGTGCAAGCCGCGGCTGGTGTCTTCGGTAACGGTGTGCAGCTCTTCGGACGCCGAGGCCAGTTGGTCGGACGAGGCGGCTATCTGCCGAATGGTATCGCGCAGGCTGGTCTGCATGCGGCTCAACGCGCGCAGCAGCAAGGCCGGTTCGTCACGGCCCACCACCTGTATTTCGCGAGTCAGGTCGCCGGTGGCCACGCGTTCAGCCACGGCCACGGCCTCGGCCAACGGCCGCACGATACTGCGGGTGAGCAGGGTGGCGATGGCGGCAAGCGCCAGTACAATCACCAACAGCGCGCCTATCAGCGCCTGGAACGCTTCGTCAGCCACATCGCTGCTGCGCTGCGAGGCTTGCTCGGCACTTGTGCCGTTGTAGGCAATCAGCGCGGTCATGGCCTGCATCATGCTATCGGCGCTTTGGGTCAGCGGCCCGCTGATCAGTTGCCTGGCGTCGTCCATCCGCCCGCTGGTGAGCCCCTGCAGCACACGCCCCTGTACGTCGGAATACTGCTGATGGGCAGTCATGAAAGCGTTGAACAGGTTTTGGTCATCGGTGGCAGCCACCATGCCAGCGTAATGCTTCAAGCCCTTGGAAAGCTCGATGTTGATGCTGTCCAGCATCTGCAGGTTGCGCTTGCGATCATCGCTGTTGTCGTCGAGCGCGGCACGTAACGTAAGGGCGCGGGCGCGGCCCAGGTCGGTGCTGATTCCACTGAGGGCTACCACTGCCGGCATCCAGGTCACCCGGATCTCGTCCGTAGCGCTGTCCATCTGCCGGGTCTCGTAAAGTGCGATCAGGCCCATCACCAGCACCAGAACGCCCAACAGGGTGAATGCGCTTGCTGCGCGAATGCCGATCTTCAAATTCCTTAACTGCATGAAGTACTCCTTGATGGTGGCGTGCAGGCCTCGAGAACGCAGGCGGCTACCGGTGTAAACGCAGTGGCGCCAGGCTCGGGATGCACCGCAAAGTCGTTTGTAGGTCTCACCCTCTTTACTGTTTTTGGATGCGATGATGCCATATGGCCATCATCCTTGAACAGACATTCAAGTTACGGGATCTGCTGATAAAACCAAGGAAAATTGTCAGTTTTATCCGGGAAGTCAGCTTCAACGTGGCGCCTCGCAAGTCGGCTTTCGGCGCAGTAGAGCCGCTTAACGCCCTTCGTGGCCCCGCCGGTAGGCCCCTGGCTGTATGCCCACTGCCTTGGCGAAGGCCCGGGTAAAAGCGGCCACCGATTGGTACCCCACCTGTGCACCCACTTGCTCCACCGTGTTGCCCGCCTGCAGCAACCGGCAAGCATGGCGCATGCGCAACGCCAGCAGCACTTGGCCTGGCGACTGCCCGGCCAGCTCGCTGAAGCGTTTGAAGAAAGCCGAGCGCGACAACCCGGTGCAGGCCGCCATGCTCTCCAGTGTCCAGGCTTTGCCGGGTTGCTCGATCAGTTGCTCGAGCAACCCGGCGAACGCCGGCTGCCGAGCAAGCGCGATCAGCCCGCCCAGGGGCTGCCCGGCATGCACTTGCTGGCGCAGTGCATACAGAAAGAGCAAGTGCGTCAGGCGCTCCAGAAAGGTTTGCGAAGGCCCGGTTTGGCGTTGGCATTCGTCCAGGATCAGCCCGAACAACGCCCCCGCCGCGCTCCCGGCGGGGTCTTCGGCACGCAGCAGGATCCAGTCGGCCAGGCCCTCGACAATCAGCGAAGACAAACCCGACTGGAAACGGAAGAAGCCACAGACCAGGCCGACCCCATCGCTGGCGTCGCCGTCCAGCGCCTGCATGGTTTGACGCGGTTGCGCACAGGCGCCTGCCGCGTCCTGGTCGCTGGACAGGCGATAACCCAGGTCGCGCAACAGGAATACGGCGTCGCCTTTTCTCAGGCACACCGGCTGCGCCTGGCCGTCGAGGTGCAGCCAGCAATCGCCCTGCACCACCAAGTGGAAGCTGGCACGGCCCATACCTTGGGTGCTGGCGTGCCAGCCGCCACAGTAGCGGCCGACATGAAACAGGCTGGCATCCAGCTCCAGACCTTCTAATAACCAATCGACGAGCGCGGCGGACGAAATCATCTAATGCAAAGACTCAGGAGCAAGGAAAGGCGACTGATGAATATGGAGGGTACTTCTTATAACCACCAGACTGTAGTGACATCCATCAGGGAGACCACTCCATGTCCTCGCGCATTACCTTACACACCCTGGAAAGCGCCCCGGAAGCAGCGCGCCCGTTCCTTGAGAACGCGCAGAAGAATTCGGGCTTCATCCCCAACCTGCTCGGGGTGCTGGCCAACGCGCCAGCGGCACTGGAAACCTACGTGACCGTTTCGGCATTGAATGGCAAGTCCGACCTGAGCCTGGCCGACCGCGAAGTGGTGCAACTGATTGCCGCCACCCAACATGGCTGTGATTTCTGTGTGGCGGGGCACACCGCCGTGGCGTTGAACAAGGCCAAGCTGCCGCAGGAGGTGGTCGATGCCCTGCGGGCCCGCGGCGAGCTGCCCAATGCCCGTTACGAAGCCCTGGCCGCCTTCGCCCGCGAAGTGATCGCGACCCGCGGCAATGTGAGCCAGGCCACGTACCAGGCATTCCGGGATGCCGGCTTCAGCGAAGGCAATGCGCTGGAAGTGATTCTTGGCGTGAGCCTCGCAACCCTGTGCAACTTTGCTAATGTGTTCGCCCAAACGCCGCTCAATGACGAGCTTGGCAAGTACCGCTGGCAGCCCACTGCATGATCTGCCTCTGCTAGCGGCGGTACAGCGGTAGTTGTAGGAGCGGCCATGTGCCGCAAAGGGGCCGCCAGGCGGCCCGGCGTTCTCAAAGGAGCAAGACCATGCAGGATTGTGCATTTCGACAGTGGCTGGATGCCAATGCCGAGGCCATAGATCGGGGCCTGTGCGAGCCGCAGCACGTGCTGGCGCAAATCGCCGAATCGCAACTGCTGCGCGTGGGCGTCGACCCTGCCCTGGGCGGTACGGGCGGGCAGGTGACCGACGTCGTCGAGGCCATCGCTGCCATTGCCAGCCGCTCGCTGGCTGCCGCTTTCGTGTGTTGGGGCCAGCGCGCCTTTATCGAGTACCTGTTGCAAAGCCCCAACCAGCCGCTGCGCGCGCGCTTGCTGCCACAGCTGTTGGCCGGCGAGCTGGCCGGTGCCACCGGCCTGTCCAATGCCATGAAGTTCCTCTCTGGCATCGAAGCCCTGCAAGTGCGCGGCCGCCCGGCGGGCGATGGCTGGCACCTGGAGGGCCGCCTGCACTGGGTGACCAACCTGCGCAAGAGTGGGTTCGTGGTAGCGGCGGCCATCGAGGACGACGCGGGCGGTGCTCCGTTCGTACTGGCCATTCCTTCGGATGCCCAGGGCCTGCAACGTTCCGACGACTTGCAACTGATGGGCTTGCAGTCGAGCAACACCGCTGCCTTGGCCTTCCACCAGGTGCCGCTGGCACGTGACTGGTTGCTGCACGACAATGCCCGCGCGTTCCTGCCGCAGGTACGCCCTGCCTTCCTGGGGTTGCAGTGCGGCATGGCCATTGGCCTGGCGCGCCGGGCACTGGACGAAGTGCAGGCCCAGCTGCAGGGGCGTGCCTCATTCCTGGACGAAGCCCGCCAGGTGCTCAGCGAGCGCCTGGAGAATACCGTCAGCGAACTCAAGCAAGGTTTGCTCGATGGCCGCTTCCTGCAACAACCGGCGGCCTTGTTCAAGCTGCGCATCACCCTGGCCGAAAGTGCCGCCGACGCGGTGCAACTGGAATTGCAGGCCAGTGGTGGCAAAGCCTACCTCAGCGAGTATGGCGAAGGTTTTGCCCGCCGCTGGCGCGAATCGGCGTTCGTGCCGATCGTCACGCCCAGCCTGGTGCAGCTGCGGGCCGAGCTGCACCGCCAGGCAGCCGGGGCATGAGTGCAATGTTGCTCGAAGCCCGTGACGTCAGCCTGGGCTACCCGGGCGAGGGCGGCTGGCAGCAAGTGCTGGCGCAGTTCGACCTGCAGCTGGGGCGCGGCGAGGTGGTGAGCATTCTGGGCCCCAGCGGTGTTGGCAAGTCCAGCCTGTTGCGGGTATTGGCCGGCCTGCAGCAGCCGGGTGGTGGCAGCGTGCGGCTGCATGGCCAGCCGCTGCAGGGCCCACACCCGCGCCTGGCGGTAGCCTTCCAGGACCCCAGCCTGCTGCCTTGGCTGAGCCTGGAGAAAAACGTCGCCTTCGGCCTGGACTTCGCCCGCCAGCCCAAGCTGGCGGCTGCCGAACGCCGTGCACGTATCGACCACGCTATCGCCGCCGTGGGCCTGGGCCACGCCCGCAGCCACTACCCGGCGCAGCTGTCTGGCGGCATGGCCCAGCGGACCGCGCTGGCCCGTTGCCTGGCACGGCAGCCCGAAGTGCTGTTGCTCGACGAACCGTTCGGCGCGCTGGATGAAGTCACCCGTGCCGACATGCAGCAATTGCTGCTGCAATTGATCGCCACCCACAACACGGCGGCGGTGCTGATCACCCACGATATCGACGAAGCCCTGTTGCTGTCCGACCGTGTGCTGCTGCTGGGCGACCATCCAGCGCACATCCTCGGCCAGTGGCACATCGGCCTGCCGCAGCCGCGCACGCAGCGGGTAGAAGAACTGGGCGCCCTGCGCATTGAAATTCTCAAGACGCTCCGGCGAGCAAGCCGCACGGTCGAACCCACCCCAACCCCCCAGGCCTCGGAGGCTGCCCATGTGCATGGATGACTGCTGTTCCTCGTCTTCACGACGTGATTTTCTCAAGCTGGGCGCCATGCTCACCGCCGCCGGTGCACTGCCGTTGCTGTCGAGCCTGCAGGCCCGCGCCGCTGCCGAACCGGACGCGCCGGTACGTATCGGTTACCTGCCTATCACCGACGCCACGCCCTTGCTGGTGGCGCACAACAATGGCCTGTTCGAAGCCGAGGGTATCAAGGCCGAACGCCCGGTATTGCTGCGCAGCTGGGCACAGGTGATCGAGGCGTTCATTTCTGGTCAGGTGAACGTCATTCACCTGCTGTCGCCGATGACCGTGTGGGCGCGCTATGCCAGCAAGGTGCCGGCCAAGGTGGTGGCGTGGAACCACGTGGGCGGTTCGGGCCTGACCGTCGCCCCCGACATCACAGACATGAAGCAGTTGGGTGGCAAGACCGTGGCCATACCCTTCTGGTACTCGATCCATAACGTCGTGCTGCAGCAGATGCTCAACGACAACGGCCTGACACCGGTGTCGAAGCCGGCCAATGCGGCATTGGCAGGCAATGAAGTGAACCTGCTGGTGTTGCCGCCCTCCGACATGCCACCGGCCCTGGCCAGCAAGCGCATAGCAGGTTACATCGTCGCCGAGCCGTTCAACGCCCTGGCCGAGAACCTCAAGGTTGGCCGCGTGCAGCGCTTCACGGGCGATGTCTGGCGCAACCATGCCTGCTGCGTGGTGTTCATGCACGAACACGACCTCGACAACCGCCCCGAGTGGTCGCAGAAGGTGGTCAATGCCATCGTCAAGGCCCAGCACTGGACCCGCGACCACCGCGCCGAAGCAGCAGCCTTGCTGTCGCGTGCTGGCGCCAACAAGTACACGCCCCATGACCCGGCGGTGCTGGCCAAGGTCCTTGCCCCGGCGGCCGAGGACCGTGCCGGCTACATCGCCAGCGGCGCTATTCGCCACCAGCAGTGGGACGAAAAGCGCATCGATTTCCAGCCTTACCCGTTCCCGAGCTACACCGAAGCACTGGTCCAGCGCTTGCAGCACACCCTGATCGAAGGTGACCACGCGTTCCTCGCCGGCCTGGACCCGGCGCAGACTGCCCGCGACCTGGTGGATGACCGCTTCGTGCGTAACGCCATTGCCGCCGTGGGCGGGCCGTCGGTGTTCGGCATAGCCGACAACTACGAGCGCAGCGAGGAGTTCGCCGTCTGATGCGTACGCACGTGGTACATGCCGGGCTTGGCCTGGCCGGCTTGCTGGGCTTGCTGGCACTGTGGTGGGCCGGGGTCGCCGTGTTCGGCCAGGCCGATGGCCTGTCGGCCCGGTTTGCACCGCAGGCCACGTTGGCCAGCCTGGTCGAGCTGTTGGGGCAGGGCGAGGTCTACGGGCATATCTGGGTCAGCCTCAAGCGCATCCTGGTGGGTTTGTTGCTGGCGTTGCTGATCGGTGTGCCGTTGGGGTTGCTGGTAGGTAGCTACCGGCACCTGGAGGCGGCGACCACGCCGGCATTCCAGTTCCTGCGCATGATCTCGCCGTTGTCGTGGATGCCGGTGGTGGTGATGCTGATGGGCGTGGGTGACCAGCCGATCTACTTTTTGCTGGCGTTCGCCGCGTTGTGGCCGATCCTGCTCAACACCGCCGCCGGGGTGCGGCAACTGGACCCGCGCTGGCTGCAGTTAAGCCGCAGCCTGAGTGCCACGCGTTGGGAAACCTTGTGCAAGGTGATCGTGCCGGGGGTGATAGGCCATGTGCTGACGGGCGTGCGCCTGGCCATCGGGATTTTGTGGATCGTGCTGGTGCCCTGCGAAATGCTGGGCGTCAGTGCAGGGCTGGGCTATTTCATTCTCGATACCCGCGACCGCCTGGCGTACTCCGAGCTGATGGCCATGGTGCTGTTGATCGGTGTGCTGGGCTTTCTGCTCGATGCCCTGGCGCGCGGGCTGCACCGGCGCTGGGTGCATGGCTGAGCCGCCGGGCCGCGCCGAGCTTGAGCGGTGCGGCCCTGAGCGTTGTGCTTGACGGTGCGATCAGTGCACGTGCTGGCGCTGGCGCACACACTCCTGCGCCTGTGCGGTCAGCGCGTCCAGCCGCTCGTCGCGCATCTGCTCCGCTTCGATCATCGCATCTTCGCCTTGCTGGTTGAGCAGGTAGGTATGAATCTGCAGCACCTCGGCGGTCTGGTAGATGGGGGCGATGTCCAGGCGGCCGATCAGTGCTCCGCTGGCCTGGCCGGTGCTGCTCATCAGCACCTGCGGACCCTTGGCGGCCACCACCTGCATACCCATGGCTTCGAACCACGGTACCTGGTTGGCGAAGGCGTTCAGCTCGACGCAGGCATGGCGCGCCTGCAGGTCGCCCAGCAGCGCCCGGGCGATGCCCTGGCGGCGATGGCTGGCGCGTACGGCCATGAATGCCAGGGCACAGGCCTGCTCATCGTCCTCGGCGGGTAGCGACAAGGCAAAGCCCAACAACTGGTCAGGCGCATCGGCATCCAGTGCCAGGGTCAGTGCCACGGCCAGGCCGCGAGTGCCGTCCAGGGCTTGCAGGTACTGGTGCACCTCCATGCCGACGCCGTACTGGTACAGCGGGTACAGCGGGTTGTCTGCACTGATCGCGACACTGCTCAATTCACCGACGTTGTGAATCACCAGCTCGCGGATCTGGTTCTGGAAAGACTCGGGCGGCACGCTGTCAAGGCGGCTCAGGATGAACATCGGGGGGCAGGCTCCGGCGGTTGGACTGTACAGCCCGCACCGGGAGGGCGCGGGCTGTACAGTCTAACCGGTTTTGACCCATCAGCCGCGTGCCTGTAGTGCGCCGAGCATCAAGTCCAGGTTTTGCACCGCCGCGCCCGACGCGCCTTTGCCCAGGTTGTCGAAGATGGCGGTGAGCAGCACCTGGCCGTGTTCAGGGTTGGCGTACAGCGCCAGGCGCAGGTCGTTGCTGTCGTTCAGGGCTTCAGGGTCGAGGTTGGCCGCGCCACCTTGTTGGTGCAGGGGCATTACCTGAACATGGCGGGCTCCCTGGTAATGCTGTTCCAGGCAGGCTTGCAGCTGATCGGCGCTGACCTGCCCGGGCAGCAGGCGCAACTGCAGCGGGATGCTCAGCACGATGCCCTGGCGGTAGGCGCCGTAGCCAGGCATGAACAGGGGCCGTGCCGAGAGCCCGGCGTGCTGCTGGATCTCGGGCACATGCTTGTGCGCCAGGTCCAGGCCGTACAGCTGCAAGGCCGGAGCTTTGTCGGCAGCGGGCTGTTCATGCCGTTCTACCGCCGCGCGGCCGCCGCCGGAGTAGCCGGAAATGGCGTGGATGTTCAGCGGGTAATCGGCAGGCAGCAGGCCGGCCTTGACCAGCGGGCGCAGCAACGCGATGGCGCCCGTGGGGTAGCAGCCGGGGTTGCTGACGCGCTTGCTTTGGGCAATGCGTTCGGCTTGGTGCGGGTCCAGTTCGGGCAGGCCATACACCCAGCCTGGGCTGGTGCGGTGTGCCGAGCTGGCGTCGATCACCCGCACCTGCGGGTTGTGGATGGCGGCCACCGCTTCGCGCGCGGCGGCATCGGGCAGGCACAGCAGGGCGATGTCGGCGCTGTTGATCGCCTCGCCACGCCGTTGAGGGTCTTTGCGTTCGGCTTCGGGCAGGGTCAGCAGGCGCAAGTCGCTGCGGCCTTGCAGGCGAGCGTGGATCTGCAGGCCGGTGGTGCCTTGGTCGCCGTCGATGAAGACAACAGGGGTATGCATGGTCGGGGTCCGGGTTGGGGAGGGGATGGCCTATGTTCGCGGGTGGCGTTTATAAAGAAAATTTGAATATCATGACCACCGCATTCAGATTCTCTGAACGATGTGCTGGCCTTTTGGCGGTGAACCTGCCCCTGAAAGCTGCCTTGGCATTCAGCCGTCAGTCTTTGTTTTGTGAGGAAGCCGCAGCGACCATGCGCGAAATCAGCCTCGACCGCCTGCGTACGCTGGTGGTCATCAGCGACCTGGGTTCATTTGCCGAGGCGGCTCGCCAGCTCAACCTGGCGCCGCCCACCATCAGCCTGCACGTGGCCGAGCTGGAGGCGCGCGTCGGCGCCCCGTTACTCAACCGTACCCGCGGCCAGGTACGGCCCACGGCCATCGGTGAAACGCTGCTGGCCCGCGCCCGCCGCTTGCTGGCCGACGCGGACCTGGCGTTGGACGAAGTTCGCCGCCAGGTGCAGGGCCTGAGCGGCCGGGTACGCCTGGGGGCCTCGACCGGGGCCATCGCCCACCTGCTGCCACAGGCGTTGGCCGCCTTGCGGGTGGAGCATCCGGGGATCGATGTGCAAGTGCAGGTGCTCACTTCGCAAGCGTCGCTGGCGCGTTTGCGCGAGGGCACGCTGGATGTCGCGCTGGTGGCGTTGCCGCAGGTGGCGGTCAAGGGGCTGGCCGTAACACCCTGGCGGCGCGACCCGATCCTGGCCTACGTCCCGGCCGACTGGCAGCCCCCGGCCAAGATCGCGCCGGCGTGGCTGGCGCAACGGGCGCTGATCCTGAATGACAGCACTACCCAGCTGTCGCGGGTGACAAACGAGTGGTTTGCGGCGGCGGGGTTGCACCCGGAGCCGCGTATCGAGCTGAACTACAACGATGCCATCAAGAAGCTGGTCGGTGCCGGGTATGGCGCGACGTTGCTGCCGCAGGAGGGGGAGGCCGCTGAGCTTGATCAGCGCATTGCCCACCGGCCGCTGCGGCCCGGGCTGTGGCGGCAGTTGGGTATCGCCTGCCGGGAAGGGCAGGTGGAGCGCGCTACCGCGTTCGTGCTGCAGGCGCTGGAGCGGCTGCGCCAGTAGCGCCCGCCAACGGTTTCAACCAACCGTTTCGTGCAGGGCCAGGCTCTGGCGCAATTGCGCCAGCATGGCCAGGCGCAGCGCTTTGGGGGCCTGCACGCGGATAGCGCCGGCCTGGGACAGTAGCCAGCTCATCAGCGCCCGGTTGTCGTCTACCGTGGCCACCAGCACAGCGCCACCGTCGGCTTGCGCGGTCAGTTGCATGTCGGCCGACAGCGGCGCCTGCTCCAGGCGCCGGGCAAGGGCGTCATCGACCCAGGCGCGCAGCTCCACCTGGGCCGCCGGGCATAGCGCGTCGGGTTGCAACTGGTGCGCTTGCTCCAGGCTCAGGCCCGGTTGCCAGTACCAGCCATAGGGCATGCCCTTACTGTTGCATTGCAGCGGGAACAGGGCGGCCAGTTCGACCAGGTCGCGCTCTACGGTACGCTTGCTGGTGGTGTGGCCCACGCCGCTCAGGGCACGTTGCAACTGGGTGGAGCTCACGCCCGGGTGGCGCCCTGGCAGCAGCTTGAGCAATTGCCACTGGCGGGCAATGGTATGGCGGGTAGGGTGGCTGGGCAAAGGGTTCGTCCTTGAAGGCAGGCATCGCGCCGGCCTGGGTGATGGCATTTAGCTATGTATCAGCATACCCTTTCCCCTGATCGGATCCAAGTTGCACTACAAGGCGGCCAAGGCCACCGGCGCGATGCGCGCTTGGCAGCGCCGGTAGTGGCGCTGCAGGTCAGTCAAGGCGCTGTTGCAGCCCCTCGATGAACACCTGTTCGGCCCGGCTGAAGCGCTGCTCCCGGTTCCACAACAGGTGAATGTCCACATCGGCAATGCCCTCCTGCGGGTGCAGCTTCCACAGCAGCCCAGCTGCAACATCCGGCGCTACCACGTGCTCGGGCAGGCAGCCGATGCCAAACCCGGCAATTACCAGGCGGCGCACTTCCTCAAGGCTGGGTGACGAGGCCACGATGCGCCCGGCAAAGCCCTGCTGGTCGCGGAAAATGGTCAGTGGCGACAACATGCCGCCAATCTGGTCACTGGTGAAGCTGACGAAGTTCTCCCGCTGCAAGTCGCCCTCGGCCTGGCCGAACAGTGCATGGTGCTTGCCACAGAAAAACGCGTAACGCTGGCGCAGGAACAGCCGTTGCTCCAGCCTGGGCTGGGCGCGCCGGTTCAAGCTCAAGCCTGCGCTGGCAGTTTTCTCTTGCAAGGCTGCGACGATGTCGGAGCTGCGCATCACGTCGATTTCCAGGTCCACCCGTGGGTGCTGGCGATGGAAGTCGGCGAGGAAGTCGTCGAAGCGGTCGCTGACGATGCGGCTGATCATCAGCAAGCGCACCTTGCCCACCAGTTCGTCGGTGGGCTGCGCCAGCAGGCTGCCGATCTGCGACATCTGCCCGTACACCTCGCCGGCCAGCTGGAACAGCTGTTCGCCCATTTCGGTCAGCACGAAACGCGGCCCACGGCGGGCGATGAGTTGGCGGCCAAGCTGTTCTTCCAGGCGCTTCAAGGCCTGGCTGACTGCCGGCTGGGTGAGATGCAGGCGGGCAGCGGCGCGGCTGATGGACAGTTCCTGGCCAATGACGCGGAAGGTACGCAGCAGGTTCCAGTCGAGGCGGTCGTTGAGCAGGCGGTCAGACATGGCAAGGCTCTATGATAAGCAGGGTTAATATTTGGAATAATAAATAGAAAATTGACTAATCATAGCCCTGGCCCGATAAATCACAGGCATCGAGGCCCACAAGCCAAGCGCCGCCAGAGCGCGACCGTGAATTCCCGTCACTCCTGCCAGAACAACAAGCAAAGGAGCCCCCATGAAGCCCGCCACTTGCGCCCAGCCACGCCGTGCCGCTGCCGCCGCTTTCATCGGTACCATGATCGAATGGTACGACTTTTACATCTATGCCACCGCCGCGGCCCTGGTGTTCGGTGCCTTGTTCTTCCCCTCCGATGACAGCCTGTTCAGCACCATGGCAGCGTTTGGTACCTTCGCCGTGGGCTTCTTCGCCCGGCCGCTGGGCGGAATCGTCTTCGGCCATGTGGGCGACCGTATCGGCCGCAAAAAATCGCTGGTCATCACCTTGCTGATGATGGGCATCGTCACGGTGTGCATCGGCCTGTTGCCGACCTATGCGCAAATCGGCGCCAGCGCGCCGGTGCTGCTGGTGCTGCTGCGCATCGTCCAGGGCATTGCGGTGGGCGGCGAGTGGGGCGGGGCCGTGCTGATGGCCGGCGAGCATGCCCCTAAAGGGCGGCGCAACTTCTTCGCCTCGTTCGCCCAACTCGGCAGCCCGGCGGGCCTGATTCTGTCACTGCTGGCTTTTGGCGCGGTCACCCGCCTTCCGGAAGAAGACCTGATGAGCTGGGGTTGGCGCGTGCCGTTCCTGGCCAGCGCCTTGCTGCTGTTGGTCGGCCTGGCCATTCGCCTGGGGGTGAACGAGTCGCCCGAGTTCATCGCCAGCCGCGAGCAGGCAGAAACAGCCCGGCGCAAGGAGCAGGCCCCGGTCTTCGAGGTGCTGCGCAGCGCCTGGCGCCCGCTGTTGCTGTGCATCGGTGCCAACACCCTGGGCATTGCCGGGGTCTACTTCACCAATACCTTCATGATCAGCTACACCACACAGCAGTTGCACCTGGAGCGCTCGCTGATCCTGGAGTGCCTGTTCTTCGTGGCGATCATCCAGTTTTGCGTACAGCCCTTGGCTGCCTGGCTGTCGGAAAAGCTCGGCGCCACTCGCTTCCTGGCCTTGGTGGCCGTGCTGGCCATGGCCTCGCCTTACCCCATGTTCACCCTGGTCAGCTCGGGCCAAGGCCCGTTG
This sequence comes from Pseudomonas sp. TJI-51, assembly GCF_000190455.2. NCBI lineage: Bacteria > Pseudomonadati > Pseudomonadota > Gammaproteobacteria > Pseudomonadales > Pseudomonadaceae > Pseudomonas > Pseudomonas sp. TJI-51. The sequence goes on along the minus strand of NZ_AEWE02000173.1, from coordinate 2,722 downwards.
ATCGTGCTCGGCATCGCCTTGGCCGCTGCCTGCATGGCCTCGTTCTACGCGGTCATCGCAGGCTACGTCAGCGGCATGTTCGACACCCGTGTGCGCTATACCGCCATTTCCCTGGCCTACCAGGTGTGTGGCGCCATCGCCGGGGGCCTGACCCCGTTGATCGGCACCTGGCTGGCCCACCATTTCACAGGGCAGTGGTGGCCGATGGCAGTGTTCTACACGCTGATCGCCACCCTTTCGCTGGTCTGCGTGCTTGCCCTGGCGCGCCAGTACGCGCGCAGCCAGCAGCTTGAGCTGGCCTGAGCGAACCGATTCATTCTGGAGTACCTGCACATGTTGAAAAGCAATGGCGAACGCCTGTGGGCGAGCTTGATGGCCATGGCCGAAATCGGCGCCACCGCACGCGGTGGCAGCTGCCGCCTGGCCCTCAGCGACGAAGACAAGGCTGGCCGTGAGCTGTTCAGCCACTGGTGCCGCGAAGCGGGCCTGACGCTGAGCGTGGATGCCATCGGCAACCTGTTCGCGCGCCGCCCTGGCACCGACCCCGATGCCGCCCCGGTGATGATCGGCAGCCACCTGGATACCCAGCCGGAGGGCGGCCGTTTCGACGGTGTCTACGGCGTGCTGGCGGGGCTGGAGGTGGTGCGCCGCCTCGACGAGTTGGGCATCAGCACCCGCAAGCCGCTGGAGCTCGCGGTGTGGACCAACGAGGAAGGCGCCCGGTTTACCCCGGCGATGTTCGGTTCGGCCGTGTTCACCGGCACCCTGGCGCTGGAGCAAGCCTTGGCCATACGCGATGCGCAAGGCATCAGCGTCGCCGACGCGTTGCAGCGTACCGGTTACGCTGGCCAGCGGCCGCTGGGCGGGCCGGTGGATGCCTATTTTGAAGCGCATATCGAGCAAGGCCCGATCCTTGAAGATAACGCCAAGGCCATTGGTGTGGTCAGCGGCGGTCAGGCTATTCGTTGGCTGGATGTGACCGTCGAAGGCATGGCCGCGCACGCCGGCACCACGCCGATGCCGTTGCGCAAGGACGCCTTGTACGGTGCGGCGCAGATGATTCAGGCGCTCGAGCGGCTGGCGGCAGACTATGCCCCCGAGGCGCTGACCACTGTCGGCGAGCTGACCATCGCCAAGTCGTCACGCAACACCATTCCCGGTGTATTGCAATTCACGGTGGACCTGCGCCACCACCGCGATGAAACCATCGAGGCCATGGAACGCGACCTGACCCTGGCGCTGCAGGCCATCGCCCGCCAGCGCGGTTTGCAGGTGCGCATCGAGCGGCGCTGGGTCAGCCCGGCCACGCCGTTTGACGTGGACTGTGTGGCCGCTGTTCAGCAAGCGGTGGATGCCCTGGGTTATGCGCAGCAGTCGATCGTCAGTGGCGCTGGGCACGATGCCATCCTGTTGGCCCGCTATTGCCCGACGGCGATGGTGTTCATTCCCTGCATCGGCGGCCTCAGCCACAACGAAGCCGAGGATGTGCTGCCCGACGATGCCCGCCAGGGTGCCGATGTATTGCTCAATGCCGTGCTGGCCCGCGCCGGCCGTGTCGAACCAGGAGAAGCCTGATGCGTTGCTACTTCCACCCTGAACAATTGCTGCATCACCCGCGCAGCTACTACTCGCGTGGCGCCATGCGCACCCCCCAGGAAGTGCCCGAGCGCGCCCAGCGCCTGTTGCAGGCTGCCAAGGACCTTGGCTTCGACATCCGCCAGCCAGAGGATGCCGGCCTGCAGCCGCTGGCGGCGGTGCATGGCGAGGCCTACCTGGCCTTCCTCGAAGAAGCCCATGCGCGCTGGAAGGAAGTGCCCGAGGACTGGGGCGACGAGGTCATGTCCAATATCTTCGTGCGTGAGCCCAACGCCTTGCGTGGCATTCTCGCCCAGGCCGCGCGCTACCTGGCCGATGGCAGTTGTCCGGTAGGCGAGCGTACCTGGCATTCGGCCTACTGGTCCGCGCAGAGCGCGGTCGCTGGCGCCAAGGCCATTGCCGAGGGTGAGCCCGCGGCTTACGCGCTGTGCCGGCCTCCGGGGCACCATGCGCGGTTCGATGCGGCGGGTGGCTTCTGTTACATCAACAACGCTGCCGTCGCTGCCCAGGCCTTGCGCGGCCGCTACAGCCGGGTGGCGGTGCTCGACACCGACATGCACCACGGGCAAGGCATCCAGGAAATCTTCTACGACCGGCGCGATGTGCTGTATGTGTCGGTGCACGGCGACCCGACCAACTTCTACCCAGGCGTGGCCGGGTTCGAGGACGAGCGCGGCCGTGGTGAGGGGGAGGGGTACAACCTGAACCTGCCGATGCCCCACGGCGCCAGCGAAGCGGACTTCCTGAGCCGGCTGGACACGGCACTGGCTGCGGTGAAGGATTTTGGTGCGCAAGTGTTGGTGTTGTCGCTGGGCTTCGACATTTATGAGCTGGACCCCCAGAGCAAGGTGGCGGTGACGACCGAGGGCTTTGCCGTGTTGGGCGAGCGTATCCGCGCATTGCGCTTGCCATGCCTGATTGTGCAGGAGGGCGGGTACCATCTGCAGAGCCTGGAGGCGAATGCTCGGGCGTTTTTTGCTGACAAAGCGGATTGGCGGTGAGTGCTACCAGGCTGTTTATTTCGGGGATGAACCCCACAGGGATCGCATCAGGGCTGACAGGTGTTTGTCATAAGATATGCAGCGCCTGTTAGATCGAGCGCCGCCCGCGCGGCGCATCGCGAGCT
>NZ_AEWE02000172.1:6212-6852 GCF_000190455.2 Pseudomonas sp. TJI-51 | reverse complement strand
TTGTGACAAACACCTATCAGCCCTGATGCGATCCCTGCAGGAGCTGGCTTGCCGGCGATAGGAGGGGGAAGCCCTCCCGCTTTTGAGCCCTCCCTCATTTAAGGCTACGATGGTCAGACCCGCACAACCAAGGTCTGCAAGGCTCATGATCATCGGTGCCGTCCTTATCCTCACCTGGCTGGTGCTGCTGTTGCGCTACCCGGCCAAGGCCCTGCCCATTTCCCTGGCCGCCGTGTGCGGCCTGGGCCTGGTGGCCCTGTTCGTTGCCTGGCAGGACACCCGCGAAGCCTCGCAACTGGCCCGCCTGGACCTGCGCCTGCGCTACGCCCCAGACCAGTGCCCCGCCGACCGAACCCTGCAGGTGCACATGAAGAACGGCAACCCGGTACCGCTCACCGAACTGCGTTGGCGCGTAGCCGCCTATGCACCGGGCGATACCGTGAACCTCGCCGAAAATACCTACAACGCGCCGCGCTACCGTGGCCCTGGCGAACTGCAGCCGGGGGCCGAGTGGGAAGACTGCCTGCCCTTGCCGCCCCTGCGTTCCGGTTACCGACCACAAACCCTGGAGTTTCGGGCTGAGCACCTGCAAGGTACATTTGCCAATTGATTCATTGCCAGTACTGGCCCTATCGCCGGC
>NZ_AEWE02000172.1:0-6155 GCF_000190455.2 Pseudomonas sp. TJI-51 | reverse complement strand
TTGCCGGCGATAGGGCCAGCACCGGCGACACACCTCTCACCTTGATCAAAGGCCCCCACCATGCCCACCGTCCTGATCACCGGTTGTTCCAGCGGCATCGGCCGCGCCCTGGCCGACGCCTTCCGCGATGCTGGCCACCACGTCTGGGCCACCGCCCGCAAGCCTGAGGATGTCGAGCAACTGAGTGCCGCCGGCTACACCGCCCGGCAACTGGACGTGAACGACAGCGAGGCCCTTACCCGCTTGGCCGAGGAACTGGACAGCCTCGATATCCTGATCAACAACGCCGGCTACGGCGCCATGGGCCCATTGCTCGATGGCGGTGTGGACGCACTGCGCCAGCAATTCGAGACCAACGTCTTCGCGGTGATCGGCGTGACCCGCGCACTGTTCCCTCTGCTGCGCCGCTCCCGGGGCCTGGTGGTCAATATCGGCAGTGTTTCCGGCGTGCTGGTTACCCCATTCGCTGGCGCTTACTGCGCGTCGAAAGCGGCCGTGCATGCCCTGAGCGACGCCCTGCGCCTGGAGCTGGCCCCGTTCGGCGTGCGCGTGCTGGAAGTGCAGCCGGGGGCGATTGCCTCGCAGTTCGCCAGCAACGCCCAGCGCCAGGCCGAGCAGGTACTGGCGTCGGATTCGGCGTGGTGGCCGTTGCGTGAACAGGTGCAGGCGCGGGCGCGGGCTTCGCAGGACAAGCCGACTTCGGCGGCGGTGTTTGCCAAGGGCGTGCTGGCGGCAGTGAGCAGGTCACCGGTACCGGCTGTGGTGCGCTTGGGCAATGGCAGTACGGCGTTGCCGTTGATGGCTCGGTTGCTGCCGCGGCGTTTGCTGGATTGGGCGTTGCGCAAGCGCTTTGGCCTGCTGCGACCGCTTTGATTCTTTGCTTGCCTGTGCTGGCCTCTTCGCGGGCTTGCCCGCTCCCACAGGTATGGCACCCGCTTCGGAATCACACTACTCCTGTGGGAGCGGGCAAGCCCGCGAAGAGGCCGGTACAGGCAGTAGACAATCAGGCAATGGACCGCAGCACCCCGCCGTCCACCCGCAACGCCGCCCCGGTGGTAGCACTGGCCTGCAGCGATGCCAGGTACACCACCATGTTGGCCACCTCTTCCACTGTCGCCAGCCGCTTGATCAACGAACTGGGCCGGTGCTCGACCAGGAAGCTGGTTTCCAGCTCAGCAGTCGTGACCCCCTGCTCCTCGGCCAGCTTGGCGAAGAAGTCACCCACGCCTTCAGAGCGCGTCGGCCCAGGCAGCACGGCATTCACCGTTACCCCGGTGCCCGCCAGGGTCTCGGCCAGCCCTCGTGACACCGCCAACAGCGCGGTCTTGGTCATGCCGTAGTGAACCATCTCGGTCGGGATCTGCAGCGCCGACTCACTGGACAGGAACACCACCCGCCCCCATTTGCGCTCGGCCATGCCTCGGGCATAGTGGCGCGACAGGCGCACCGCGCTAAGCACGTTGACGTCGAAGAAGCGCTGCCAGTCTTCGTCTTCGATCTCGAAGAACGGCTTGGGCTCGAAGATGCCCAGGTTGTTGACCAGGATGTCGGTATGCGGCACCTGGTCGAACAGCTTTTGCGCACCTTCCTGGGTGCCGAGGTCGGCAGCGATGCCGATGATGCGCGCTTGTGGCAAGCGTTCGCGCACGGCGTTAAGCGCTTCGTCGACGCGGGATTGGGTGCGGCCGTTGAGGACCACTTCGGCGCCGGCTTCGGCCAGACCTATGGCGATGGCCAGGCCAATGCCGGCGGTGGAACCGCTGACGATCGCGCGTTTGCCGTTCAGGGAAATGTGCATCTTTGCCTCCTCATCTGTCTGGGAAATCGCCGGGGCTGCTTTGCAGCCCTTCGCGGGCAAGCCCGCTCCTACAGGTATTGCGCTGTACCTGAGACCTGCGCTGTACTTGTGGGAGTTGGCTTGCCGGCGATGGGCTGCAAAGCTTTCTTCACCGGTTGCTGATCAAACGCCTGCCAGCCACCCCCCAAGGCCTTGTACAGCGCCACCAGCGCCTGCGACACCGCCGCCGAGCTGTCGATCCACTGTTCCTCGCTGGCCAGCAAGGCACTCTGCACCGTCAGCACGTTGAGAAAATCCACCGCCCCTTCCACGTACTGGCGCTGGGCGGTTTCCAAGGCGATGCGGTTCTGCCGCACGGCCTCGGCCAGGTGATCACGGCGCAACTGACTGGCGTTGTACAGGCGTAGCACATCGTCAATCTCATGCCAGGCCCCCAGCACCACCTTGCGATAATTAATCGCCGCTTCCTGCTGCTGCGCCTCGCGCAACTCCAGGGTGCCCTTGAGTCGGCCGCCCTCGAAGATCGGCAATGAAAGCTGTGGCCCAAAGGCAAACCGGCGCGCGTCCCAGGCACCAAAATCGGACAACTGCATGGCCTGGAAGCCGACACTGCCAGACAGCCGGATGCTCGGGTAGAAGTCGGCCTTGGCCACGCCGATGCTGGCGGTGGCAGCGTGCAGGCGAGCCTCGGCCTGGCGGATGTCCGGCCGGCGCTCGGCCAGCTCGGACGGCAAGCCGATGGCGAACTTCTGCCGCGGCGCAGGCAGTTCGCCGCCCTGTAGCAACTGGGCCTGCAGGCTGCGCGGGGGGTCGGCGGCGAGCAGGCTGAGGGCGTTGATCAGGTCATCGCGCCGGGCTTCGAGGCTGGGCAGACGCGACTCGATGGACGCCACCTGGGCACTGGCCTGGGCTACGTCGAGGCGGGTAGCGACGCCTTCGGCCTGGCGGCTTTCCGAAAGCTTCAGGCTGTGCTGGGCGACCTTGAGGTTGTCGCGAGTGACATCGATGGTGTGCTGCACCGCACGCAACTGGATGTAGTTGCCGGCAGTTTCCGACAGTAATGCCAACAGCACACCGCGGCGGTCGTTCTCCGCCACTTCGACCGTGGCATCGGCCGCCTCGACCTGGCGCCGCACGCGGCCCCACAGGTCCAGTTCCCAACCCGCTACCAAGTCGCCCTGCCAGAGGTTGAAGGCTTGCTTGCCCGCCTTGCCAGACGGGTCGCTCAGGCCTTCGGCGCTGTTGCGGGCACGGCTGTAGCCGGCAGCAACATCCACCGCCGGCATTTCATCGGCGGCCACGGTGCTGCGCAAGGCCCGGCTTTGTACCAGCCGGGCACTGGCCATCTGCAAGTCGAGGTTGCGCTCGGCAACGCGCTGGATCAATGCGCTGAGCTGGGCATCGTGGAAACTTTCCCACCAGCGCAGCTCCAGCGGTTCGGCCTGCGGCTGGCTGGCCGCCGCCTCACCTTGCAGCGGCGCCCATTGTTGCGGTGCCTGGCTGTCGGGGCGCAGGAAGTCCGGGCCCATTGTGCAGCCAGCCATCAGTGCGGCCAACAGCAATGGGCTCACGCGTAATGCCGCTTTCATCGTGCGCTGACCTCTTTGCCGTTCAGCTTGTCGCCACGGGTATCGATGGTCGCTTCCACCGACATGCCCACGCGCAAGCGGGCCAGCAGCGGCTGGCCATCATCGAAAACGATCTTCACCGGAATGCGCTGCACTACCTTGGTGAAGTTGCCGGTGGCGTTGTCCGGCTTCACGGCGGCGAAGGTCACGCCGGTGGCCGGGGCGATACTTTCCACATGGCCTTGCAGCTTCTCGCCGGAGAAGGTGTCGACGCTGATGCTCACCGGCTGGCCCGGCTGCACGTGGGTCAGCTGGGTCTCCTGGAAGTTGCCGACCACATAGGCCTGTTGCAACGGCACCACCGACAGCAGGCGAGCGCCCGGGTTGACGTAGGCGCCGACCCGCAGCGCGCGCTCGCCGACCATGCCGTCCACCGGCGCGGTGATGCGTGTGTAGGACAGGTCAAGCTGGGCTTTTTCCAGGCCCGCTTCGGCGCGTTTGAGCTGGCCATCGGCACTGGCTACCTGGGCGGTAAGGATGTCCACTTGCTTGCGCGCCGCCACCAGCGCTGCTTGGGAATTGGCCAGCCGCGCGCGGGCCTGGTCGACCCTGCTGCGTGCCTGCTGGGCATTCTGCACGGTACCGGCGCCCTGCTCGGCCAGGCGGCTGTAGCGGTTGACCTCATGGTCGGCGAACGCCGCTTCGGCCTGGGCCGCTTTCACCGCAGCTTCGGCCTGGGCAATCAGCGCGGCCTGGCGTTCGAGGGTGGCACGGGCATCGGCACTTTGCGCCTTGGCCACCAGCAATTGCGCCTGCGCCGCATCCAGCGCGGCCTGGTAGTCACGGGCATCGATGGTCGCCAATAGCTGGCCAGCCGTGACCTGCTGGTTGTCCTCTACCAGCACCTCTTTGATAAAGCCGGCTACCTTGGGCGCGACCACCGTGTAGTCGGCGATCACATAGGCGTCATTGGTGCTCTGGCGGTGGTCGCTGCCGAACAGCCAGGGGCCGACGATGCCAGCCAGGACAGCCACGGCGAGCACCGAGCCGATAAACAGGGTTTTGCGGTTGTTGGTCATATCAGCGGTTCTCGAATTCATCCAGGGTTCAGGCCACCGCGCGCGGCGGGTAGACCCGAGTGGGCACGAAAGGAATCAGGCAGATCAGGGCCACGGCGATGCAGGCCATAACCAGGTAAAGGTCGGCCGAGGTCAGCACCAGCGCCTGATCGTGGATGCGCCTGGCCAGGCCAGCGGCGTTATCGTCGACCAGCGGAGCGTTGCCCAGGCTGTCCACCAGGTGGTTGGAATGGAAGTGCCGGCGCAGGGTGCCAAGCGCATCCAGCAGGCCACCGGCGATCACCGCGGCCAGGCCCTTGACGGTGTTGAACCAGCTGGAGGCGAACGGGCCTTCCTGCGGAGTCATGCCGTTGGTGGACAGCATCAGCAACGGCAGCACCGCCATCGGCTGGCCGAACACCTGCAGCAGGTAGAACGGGTAGAAGTCGCCACGGATCCATTCGCTGGTCAGCAGGCTGCTGCCAACACAGGACACCGCCAGCATCGCCAGGCCGATGCCCAGCACCCAGCGGCAGTCCACCGCGCGGATGTTGCACAGCGCTGCGGTCAATGGCAGGGCGATCAACTGCAGCATCGCCACCAGCATCATCAGCGGGCTGGTCTGCGCCGGCCGGTAGCCCTGGATCTGCGCCAGGTAGGCCGACGGAATGCTGCCGACACCCGACAGCACGACCAGCACGCCGGCCAAGGTCACCAAGGCGAAACTCAGGTTGCGCCGCGACAGCATGCGCAACTGGAAGAACGGCAGCGGCTCGGACCATTCGTTGAACATGAACAGCACCAGCAACAGCAGCCCACCCCCGAGCAGCCAGCAGATCAGCGGCGAGTCGAACCAGCCCCAGCGGTCCCCCAGCGACAAGCCCAGGACGATACTGCTGATGGCCGGCAGGCCAAGCACCACGCCACGCCAGTCGAACTGCCTGAAACGCTCCAGGCGCAGCGGGTCCTGCGGCAGGCCCCAGCCCACACAACACATGGCCAGTGCCGACGGCAGAATGATCTGCCAGAACGCCCATTGCCAGCCCACGTATTCAGTCCACAACCCGGCCAGCGGGGTGCCGAGGTTGGGGCCGAACGTGGCGGTCAGGGCGTAACAGGCCAGGCCGTATACTTTGATGCCCGGCGGTAGGAAACGCAGGGCCACGCTCATCAGCATCGGTGGCAAGGCGCCGGCGGCAAAGCCCTGCAGCACGCGCAGCAGCATCAGGCTGTGCAGGTTGGGGGCGAACGGCTGCAGCAAGCCGAGCACGGCGAACAGGCCAATGGCGCTCAGGGTGAAGCGCCGCAGCGAGAAGGTGGTGGCCAGCCACGGCGCAAAGGCCATGGCCGAGACCGAAGCGGCGCTGTACACCGCCAGCAGCCAGGCACCTTCGTCGGCCCCGATGCCCATGGCGCCGCGGATATCGGCCAGGGAAATCTTGGTCACCGACTCGTTGAGGCCCGCACACAACACGGCCAGCAATACACCGAACAGCCCGACCACCACCTGCAGGCCGAACGCCGTCTGCGCAGGCGCAGCCGGCGCGGGGGCGCCGACGATGGCAGCAGACGGGGCGGACAGGGAACTCATGCAACGACATCTCCAGCAACAAATTTGCGACTGGAGCAAGTCTAAGAAGGTCGAATGCTGACGAAAACTGACTTCTCGGTAGGTTTATGTTGCGTCAGGCGCAATCCACTTTTTTGCAGATCTGGCCCTATCGCCGGCAA
>NZ_AEWE02000171.1:0-9026 GCF_000190455.2 Pseudomonas sp. TJI-51 | reverse complement strand
GTACTCCCGGGAGCATGCCCGTAGCGAGGGAACCCCGGAGCGCAGCGCAGGGGCCGGATGACGGGAGCGCAGCGTTTTTTGGTTACTTTTTGTCGCGTTTGACAAAAAGTGACTCGCCGTAAGGGCGAAAAGGTGACTATGCGTCGCTATCGCAGCTGGAGTTATCGCGCTATCAAAACCAGCGCTCAAGATTTCAAGCTCTGCAACAATGTGGGCGTTTACACCGCATAGGTATTCGTTCGCGTAGGCGGCGCATAGGTATTCGTCCGCGTAGCAGAGGCCGCGATAAACCATCGGGAACCCTGCAAGCCCGGCCGACCTCTCACCCTCATGAGCCCGCTGCGGAGAACGCCGCCCATGAAACACCTCATACCATGGCTGCTGGCCACCAGCCTGACCGCCTGCGGCGACACCGCCCTGCTGAGTGTAAACGACGGCACCGGCCCATCCCCCCAGCTACCCGCCCCCGTACGCACGCCCCTGCCCACCGTGAACATCGCCCCAGCAGTAGGCTGGCCGGAACATGCAAAACCCACGGCAGCCCCCGGCCTTCAGGTGAACGCGTTCGCCAGCGGCCTCGACCACCCCCGCTGGCTATACCTGCTGCCAAACGGCGACGTTCTCGTGGCCGAGACCAATGCCCCACCCAAGCCAGAAGACGCCAAGGGCCTGCGCGGCTGGGCCATGAAAAAGGTCATGGCGCGTGCAGGTGCTGGCGTACCCAGCGCCAACCGCATCACCTTACTGCGCGATGCCGATCACGATGGTTCGGCAGAAACCCAGGTGCCGTTCATCGAGGGGCTGAACTCACCGTTCGGCATGGCCTTGATAGGCGATGACCTCTACGTCGCCGACACCGACAAGCTGCTGCGTTTTCATTACCAAAGCGGCGCAACACACATCACCGACAAAGGCCAGGTGGTGACTGCGCTACCCGGCGGCCCGCTGAACCACCACTGGACCAAGAACGTGATCGCCAGCCCCGATGGCAAACACCTTTACGTGACAGTCGGTTCAAACAGCAATGTCGCCGAGAACGGAATGGACAAGGAACAAGGGCGGGCTGCGATCTGGGAAGTGAACCCGGCCAACGGCCAGCACCGGTTGTTCGCCACCGGGCTGCGCAACCCCAACGGCCTGGCCTGGGAGCCGAACAGCGGCAGCCTGTGGACTGCCGTCAACGAACGCGACGAAATCGGCAGCGACCTGGTGCCCGATTACATCACCTCCGTGAAGGACGGCGGCTTTTATGGCTGGCCCTACAGCTACTACGGCCAGCATGTGGACAGCCGTGTGCAACCGCCCGCGCCGCAAAAGGTAGCCCAGGCGCTGGTCCCCGATTATGCCGTGGGGCCGCACACCGCCTCGCTGGGGCTGGCGTTCGCCGAACCGGGTGCGCTGCCTGCGCCATTCCAGCGCGGCGCGTTCGTCGGGCAACATGGCTCTTGGAACCGCAAGCCTCACAGTGGCTACAAGGTCATTTTCGTGCCGTTCGACCGCGCAGGCAAACCTGCAGGCAGCCCGGTGGACCTGCTGAGCGGCTTCCTGGATGAACAGGGCCAGGCCAAGGGGCGCCCGGTCGGTGTCATCAACGATGGACGCGGAGCGGTGCTGGTGGCAGACGATGTGGGCAACGTGGTCTGGCGGGTGAGCAAGGCAGCCGCCACTGCGCCGTAGCCCCGATCCCCTGCTATCAGGGGTTCTGCGCCAGGTGCCCTTGTGGAATCACCCGCTTGGCCTGCAGGTAGGCTTTGGCCCAGTAGCTGTTGGACAGGTAGTCCAGGCGCACGGTGCCACCCGTGGAAGGGGCATGCACGAAGCGCCCATCACCTACGTAGATACCTGCATGGCTGACTTGCGAGCCGCCACTGGTAGCGAAGAACACCAGGTCACCGGACTGCAACGCGTTGAGGTTTACGGTGGGCGCCCGCATGACGATCATCTCCCGCGTCGAGCGCGGCAGGCTGATGCCGGCGGCATCCCGGTAAACGTACTTGATCAGGCCGCTGCAATCGAAGCCGGAATCCGGCGTATTGCCACCCCAGCGGTAGGGCGTGCCCACCAGACCAATGGCGCGAATCAACACGTCATCGGCAACCGGCGAGGGGCTGGCCTGGCTATAGGAGGTGACCTGGGGCTTTATCACGGGGGCCGGCGCAGGGGCACGGCTGGAACAGGCAGCCAGCAAGGTTGCCAAGGAGAGGAATGCGAAGCGCGCCATCGTTGCCATGGCCATAACTTCCTGTCTGAGACCGCTGCGCTGCAGCTGAAAAGAGTTGAGAAATTAGATTAGACGCTTTCTGTAAATGCGCACGGCGGCGAGCTTTTTTTCAAAAGCACCGCCGCCGTGGCAGGGTACAGCATTTTGCCATCAGTTGCGCGCGATGTTGGTCGGCGCCATGGCCAAGGCGCGCTTGGCTTCAATGAAGGTCTTGCTCCAGTAGCGGTCACCGAGGCTGTCGATGCGCACGCCACCGCTGCGGCGGCTGCTGGAGTGGATGAACTGGTTGTCACCCAGGTAGATGCCGGCATGGCTGACGCGACCGCGGCCATTGGTGCTGAAGAACAGCAGGTCACCTGGCTTGAGTTTGTTGCGCGCCACTTTCGGGGCATCGACGTTGATCATTTCACGCGTGGAGCGCGGCAGGGTCATGCCCGCCTCTTCGCGGAACAGATAACCGATGAATCCACTGCAGTCGAAGCCGGACTTTTCCGAGGTACCGCCGAAGCGATAACGGGTGCCGATCAACGACATGCCGCGTTCCAGGATGCTGTCGGCCAGAACCGGCAGCTGGTAAGGCTTGCTGCTGGAGAACGACGCCAGGTCATCTTCGGTGGCCAGCTCTTCCGGTTCGCCGAATACCGACGAAGGCGAGGCTTGGGTTTTAACTGCCGCCTGAGCGGCGACAGGGGTGTGATCCTGGGGCTGGGAAACCGGGCCTTGGGCCGCGCAGCCAAAAAGCAGGGTCACGAGTGCGAGTGGCACGAGGGGTGCAAAGCGCTTCAGCATGGGCACGACCGTGTCTGTAATCCTTTAGAAGGGGGAAACTATGCCCTCTATCATGGCCATTTGCAAATTTTATCGAAAAAGATGTGACTTTTTCGTTTTGCTGCTCTGGCCCAAGGATTTCAGGGGGTTACCAGCCGAGGGTTTCCTTGAGGAAAGGGATGGTGAGCTTGCGTTGGGCCTGCAGCGATGCCTGGTCGAGGCGCTCGAGCAGGTCGAACAGCGCACTCATGCTGCGTGCACCGCGGGTAAGGATGAAATGCCCGACTTCGTCGGTGAGGTGCAGGCCGCGACGCGAGGCACGCAGTTGTAGCGCACGCAGCTTGTCTTCATCGGACAGGCCACGCATCTGGAACACCAGGGCCAGGGTCAGCCGCGACTTCAGGTCCGGCAATTTCACCGGCAGTTCGCGCGGTGATGCCGAGGCGGCCAGCAACAGCCGTCGGCCGCTGTCACGCAGGCGGTTGAACAGGTGGAACATGGCCTCTTCCCAGTCTGGCTTGCCGGCGATCACATGCAGATCGTCTATGCAGACCAGTTCATACTGCGCCAGGTAGTCGAGCAGCCCTACGCCACGCTCGAGCAGTTGCGCCAGTGGCAGGTAGACCGCGGGCTCACCGCGCTGCTGGAAACGGTGCGTGGCGGCCTGCAGCAGGTGGCTGCGGCCGACACCCTGTTTGCCCCACAGGTAGATAAGGCTTTCGGTCCAGCCGGCGTCGGCTTCGCACAACCGCTCGACGTAGCCCAATGCCGCAGCATTGGCGCCCGGATAGTAGTTGATGAAGGTGGCGTCATCGCGCAGGCGCACACCCAGGGGCAACTGGATCGGTGGTTTCATGCTCGCGGGCAGTCGATGAGACCGCAGGGGGCCTTAGGTGAACAATCTGCAAAGTCTATACCCGCAACGCGGGGCGCACAATCGCGGCAACCGATAGCGCAAGCAAAATCAACAGGTTGCGCTGCAACGCCCGACACTGCGCCACGACAGGAGCGCCCCTCATGAAGCCGCGACGCGGTGGCCGGGGTTACAGCTCTGGGTCGACGTCGCCGGCATACATGTCCGACTCTTTATAAAGATCATGCACATGCCGCAGGAGCACCATGATCACCGCCGCCACCGGCAGCGCCAGCAATACCCCGGTAAAACCGAACAGCTCGCCCCCCGCGAGGATGGCGAAGATCACCGCCACCGGGTGCAAGCCGATGCGGTCACCCACCAGCAACGGTGTCAGCACCATGCCTTCCAGTGCCTGCCCGATGACGAACACCGCGACAATGCCCAGCATCGGGTACAGGTCGCCGCCAAACTGGAACAGCCCGGCCACCAGCGCCGCGCCGATGCCGATGATGAAACCCATGTACGGCACGATGGCCGCCAAGCCGGCGAGCATGCCGATCAGCAGGCCCAGTTCCAGGCCCACCAGCATCAGCCCCACCGAATAGATGATGCCCAACGCCACCATCACCAGCAGCTGCCCGCGAACGAAGGCCCCCAGTACTTCATGGCACTCGCCAGCCAGGCCGACTATCTGGGGTTCCTGTTGGCGGGGCAACAGGCTGCGCAGCTTGGCCATCATCAGGTCCCAGTCCCGCAGCAGGTAGAAGCCCACGACCGGAATCATCACCATGTTGGCCAGCCAGGCGATCAGCGCCAGGCTCGAAGCGGTCGCCTGCGACAACACCACCCCGACAATGTCGGTGGTCTGGCCCATGTGCTCGCTGATAGCCGACTTGATCTTGTCGAACTTCCAGAAACCATCGGCCAGGCCAAGCCGCTGCTGCACCCACGGCAAGGCCACGTGCTGCAACCAGTCAAGCATCTGCGGCGCCAGCTCGTACAAGCGCACCAGCTGCTTGGCCAGCATCGGCACCAGCACCAGCAACAACGCCATGAACAGCAAGGTGAACAGCGCGAACACCACCACCACACCCCAGGTCCGGGACAGCCCGCGGCGCTCCAGCCAATCAACCAGCGGGTCGGCCAGGTAGGCCAGCAGAATACCGATCAGAAAGGGCGTGAGAATGTTGTGCAAGCTATAGAGCAGCACGACAACCAGCAGTATGGCGCCCAGCCAGATCCAGCGACGCAGGTCAGTCAATGTCAGTACTCCTTACCAACGAAAACGCAGGCCGTCGAACGGCGGGGGTGTAGGTTGAGGCTCGGTAGCCGGGGCCTGGCCACCCGTAGGCACCGGCGTGGCCGGTACTGCGGCGGTTTGTTCCACCGGCAGCTCCTGCAACTTGGCCAGGCCCAGCTGGGCACGCAATTGTTCACGGTTGCCGGTCACGCCGTAGGTCAGGGTGGTGCCGTCAGCCAACTGCAAGCGTGGGCCATAGGGTTCCAGCACCCGAGCCAACTCGGCGTAGCGCTGCAGGTTCATCCCCTGCACCTGCACCTGCAACTGGCTGCTGGCCCCCGGCCGGGTGACATAACGCGGTGCAAGGCGGTTGCCCACCGCCAGCATCACGGCATCAGCCAGTGCGGCCTGGTCGGCGCCCTCGGCGGTGCCCTGCTCGCGCTGGTCACCCAGCCACAGCTGCCATTTACCTTGCCACTTGCCATCGGCTTCCTGGGCATGCACCGCCAGCATGGCGTCGGCGCCGTAACGCTCGGCGGCCTCGCGCAGCGGCGCCGGGTCGCTGCCTTCGAGTTGCTTGGCATTGGCTACCAATTGCTCCTGCAGGTCGGCCAGCGGCAGGCGCAGCGGCAAACCGCGGTGCTGGGCGGCACGCCGCAGTGGCTGGGCACTGGGCTGGCCATCACCGACCAGGCTGCTGCCTTCGACACTGTCATTGAGCCACCAGCTGAGGATCGACGGCCGGTTGCTCCCCCACAAGGCCAGGCCGGCCTTGCGCAGTGCGCGTTCGGTACTGCCCGGGTCGAACTCGACCACAACCGATTCCGGCGGGCCCGCCTCGGTGCCGACCTGGTTGATGATTTGCTGCGGGTCTTTGCGCAGGCCCGCCAACCCTGGGCTTTGCACCGCCTTGGGGTCACCGGTCAGGCGCAGGATGAGGGTTTCGAGGGCCTTGCCGGTAGCGGCTGTACGCGCTTCGGCGCCCTGCCCCGCAAGCGGTTCGTGCACCTGGTAAAGGTCGGAGAGGTTTTCAGCCATGGCGGCGGCCGACACAACGGCCAGGCAACCGGCTGCCAGAATAGAGATCAAGCGCATCGAGGATTCCGTCCAGTCGTGCTTCAAGCCGTGAGCTTCACGCTACAAGCTTAATGCAGCGCCAGCGCGGCGCTGCATTTTCTTGCGGCCTGAGGCTCGCTGGTTGCAGCTTATACATATGCAACCCCATCAACCACCCCGGGCCATTTTTCAGCAATTTACCGGCCTGCCCGTCGGCCTGAGGATGGCCGCTGCCCGGCAACCCTGATAAAATCGCGCGCCTTCACAGACCACTGACGTTTCAGGCAGCCGTCGCTCACCCGCCGGCCTTGGCCGCCATGGTCGTTTTTAAGAATCCCTCCCTCCTAAAGGCCTGGATCAATGAGCAAGCAACCCTCCCTGAGCTACAAGGACGCCGGTGTAGACATCGACGCCGGCGAAGCACTGGTCGAACGCATCAAGGGCGTGGCAAAACGCACCGCACGCCCTGAAGTCATGGGTGGCCTGGGCGGCTTCGGCGCCCTTTGCGAGATCCCGGCCGGCTACAAGCAGCCGGTGCTGGTCTCCGGCACCGACGGCGTCGGCACCAAGCTGCGCCTGGCGCTGAACCTGAACAAGCATGACAGCATCGGCCAGGACCTGGTCGCCATGTGCGTCAACGACCTGGTGGTGTGCGGCGCCGAGCCGCTGTTCTTCCTCGACTACTACGCCACCGGCAAGCTCAATGTCGACGTGGCTGCCACCGTGGTCACCGGCATCGGTGCCGGTTGCGAACTGGCCGGCTGCTCGCTGGTCGGTGGTGAAACAGCCGAAATGCCTGGCATGTACGAAGGCGAAGACTACGACCTGGCCGGTTTCTGCGTGGGCGTGGTGGAAAAAGCCGACATCATCGACGGTTCCAAGGTTGCCACCGGCGATGCACTGATCGCCCTGCCGTCCTCCGGCCCGCACTCCAATGGCTACTCGCTGATCCGCAAGATCCTCGAAGTGTCGGCCACCGACATCGAGAACACCCAGCTGGGCGGCACCCCGCTGACCGACCTGCTGATGGCCCCGACCCGCATCTACGTCAAGCCGCTGCTGCAGCTGATCAAGAACACCGGCGCAGTCAAAGCCATGGCCCACATCACCGGTGGCGGCCTGCTCGACAACATCCCGCGCGTACTGCCGAAAAACGCCCAGGCCGTGGTAGACGTGGCCAGCTGGCAGCGCCCGGCGGTGTTCGACTTCCTGCAGGAAAAAGGCAACGTCGACGAGCACGAAATGCACCGCGTATTGAACTGCGGCGTTGGCATGGTCATCTGCGTGGCCCAGGACCAGGTCGAAGCGGCCCTGAACGAACTGCGCGCCGCCGGTGAACAGCCATGGGTCATCGGCCACATCGCCGAAGCCGCCGAAGGCGCCGCCCAGGTCGAGCTGCAGAACCTCAAGGCACACTGATGCCGAGCAAGACCTGCAATGTAGTGGTACTGCTGTCGGGTTCCGGCAGCAACCTGCAAGCCATGATCGACAGTTGCCAAGGCCAGGACAGCCCGGTGCGCATTCGTGCGGTGGTCTCCAACCGCGCCGATGCCTTCGGCCTGCAACGCGCCGCAGCCGCCGGCATTGAAAGCGCGGTGCTCGACCACACCCGGTTCGACGGCCGTGAAGCCTTCGATGCAGCGCTGATGGCGTGCATTGACGGCTTTGCCCCGGACCTGGTGGTGCTGGCCGGGTTCATGCGCATCCTCAGTGGCGGCTTCGTGCGCCACTATCAGGGCCGCCTGCTCAATATCCACCCGTCGTTGCTGCCCAGGTACAAAGGGCTGCATACCCACCGCCGGGCGCTGGAGGCAGGCGACGCCGAGCATGGCTGCAGCGTACACTTCGTGACTGAGGAACTCGATGGCGGCCCACTGGTCGTACAGGCAGTAGTCCCGGTGGCGCCAGACGACACCGTCGAAAGCCTGGCCCAGCGGGTTCACCAGCAGGAACACCTGATCTACCCGCTGGCAGTGCGCTGGTTTGCCGAAGGCCGCTTGCGCCTTGCTGAACAGGGTGCATTACTGGACGGCCAGCCGCTGGCGGCCAGCGGTCACTTGATTCGATCCTAGGAGAACTTATGCGTCGTGCCCTGCTCTTGGCTCTTGCCGTGCTCGCCCTGCCGCTCCAGGCAGCTGATCTGAAGCCCTTCTCGGCCAGCTACACCGCCGACTGGAAGCAGCTGCCCATGAGCGGCACCGCCGAGCGCAGCCTGGTCAAAAATGCCAACGGTACCTGGGACCTTAACTTCAAGGCTTCCATGATGATCGCCAGCCTGACCGAGCAAAGCACCCTGCGCCTGGAAAACGACACCCTGCTGCCACAGAAGTACCACTTCGAGCGTGGTGGCCTGGGCAAGGCCAAGAAGGTCGACCTGAACTTCGACTGGAACACCAAGAAAATCACCGGTAGCGACCGGGGCGACGCCATTACCCTGCCGCTCAACCGCGGGGTACTGGACAAGTCTTCCTACCAGCTGGCCTTGCAGCATGACGTGGCGGCAGGCAAGAAGAGCATGACTTACCAGGTAGTCGATGGCGACGAGATCGACAATTACGACTTCCGCGTGCTGGGCACTGAAAAAGTCACCACCAAGACCGGCCAGGTCGATGCGGTGAAGGTCGAGCGCGTGCGCGACCCAAGCCAGAGCAAGCGCATCACCGAGCTGTGGTTTGCCAAGAACTGGGACTACCTGCTGGTGCAACTGCGCCAGGTGGAGACCGATGGCAAGGAGTATGTGATCGTACTGCAGGATGGTACGGTCGATGGCAAGCCGGTGAAGGGTAACTGATCCCGCGTTGCCAGTGACATCCGATAGCCCCGCCTAGTGCGGGGCTTTTTTGTGCCTGGGTGTCTGGGTGGCCCGTACTGGCCCTATCGCCGGC
>NZ_AEWE02000170.1:338-2195 GCF_000190455.2 Pseudomonas sp. TJI-51 | reverse complement strand
GTCGAACAGAAGCGCTTTCTTTGGCAGGGCTAAGGATGCTGCGTGAGGAGACGCCGAAGCAGAGCATCTTGTACCTGTATGAGCCGGGTAGTTATGCGCCGTTGGCGCGGGTTGATCAGGCTGAAGGGGAAGCGCAGAAGCTTTATTACTTCCATACTGACCAGATTGGTACACCGTTGGAACTGACGGATAGAGATGGCAGGATCGTTTGGCAGGCGTCGTATCGCTCATGGGGTGCAATAGAGAGTCTGCCCATCAATGAGGTCGATCAGCACCTGCGCTTTCAAGGCCAGTATTTTGATGGCGAAATCGGGCTGTATTACAACTTTCCGATTCTATGATGCGGAAGCGGGGAGATTCATTACCCAGGATCCAGTAGGGTTGGCTGGAGGATTGAATCTCTATCAGTACGGACCTAACCCGCAAAACTGGGTTGACCCTCTAGAGTGGACGTGCTCAGCTGCCTTGACAGTAAGTAAGCCCAAAGCATTGTCAAGCCCGGGGCTTTCTAGTGCGGGAAAAACTTTTTTAGAGAAGCAGTTTATAAAAAAGAAAAATGCACTCAACCGGGCTGCTAAGCGAGGTGAGCTGGTTTGGTCACCTGGAACGCATGATGTCCGAATTTCTTCGCTTCAAGCGTCGTATCGAAAAGCAGTCACCGAGCGTTACGAAAGAATGTTCGGGGAAGCACCTGATCTTTCAAGGTTCAATGCCGATCATCCCGTTGATTTTATTGTTGGTGGGGCTGCTAGCCAACGCATTGCAAATGCTTAGTGAGACAATCAATAAAAGTGTGGGTAGCTCCCTGAAAGTTGCTGGTAGGCGTGCTGGGTTAAAGCCCGGTGATATGATTAACGAGATAATATGGGAGTGAAGCATGGCTATCGAGTTTGATGTTGTTACAGATACTGCGACCCTGGCGGTGTTTGATTTGCAAGCAATACGCCATCGAACGAGTGATACATTTGATTGGTGGAGTATTCAAAGTGATGAAATTTCTGAAATGAACGAGGGTAATATTGCTTTTTTGAATTTGGGTGCGGATGGGCGGTATCAAGTAAAAGTTGTAGATAGTTTGGTTGCTCCAAGTGGTGGCGTTTATTTGAAGGTTCCTTCTGGTCAAGTTTTCATAGGCGCCGGAGAAGACACTTCTGGAGGGGGGCTAGAGCCTGACGGTTCGGATGCAGTACAAGGTGAGTTTATCAGTCTCGAAGCAGGAAATTACTATGTGGGCTACAAGGTCGAGGATGGGGGAATCTGTTTGGCTTTCTCACCATCTAATAAATTTAGGAATGCTTTAACAGATTCGATAAGGCTTGGTGCTTAGGGTTTGATGGAAGGTTTGGTGAGGTGGCGAGACGTCTGTTAGTTTGAAGAAGGCGCTCTTTAATAGAGGAAATGTAGGCGGCTGACGGAAGACGTCAGCTTTGCCCAGTAGTTGTATTGTACTTTATCGATTAAAGCGCCTGAGCCGTTAATCTTGAGTTGGTAATGACCGGGTAGATACAACCCACGAGCAGGTGTACCTGGTGTGCACCGAGGGCCGCCACTACATCCCTCGACAACCTGTTCTTCTACTTTGGTGAAGTGCCAAACACCAACACTAAAGTACCGTTGCAACGCATCGAGAACGTCCTCGGCCACTTCCTGCACTTCACCCGCACACCCGATGGCACGCTGACCGACATCAGCGCCACCGGCGGACGCTTCGGACCGGCTGATTGAAGAGGTGCGGGTAGATAACCTGACCCGGCGTTTCAGCTACAACGTCGGTGGCCATCTGACGCGACTGGATGAGATTGGCTATGGCGAGCATGCCGAACGGCCAGAGCGGCACACGCTGTTCGAGCGTGATGC
>NZ_AEWE02000170.1:0-185 GCF_000190455.2 Pseudomonas sp. TJI-51 | reverse complement strand
CTGGGCCGGCTGACGCAGGACATCACGCCCGACGGGACGCTGGGCTATGAGTACGACCCGCTCAGCAACCTGACCACGCTGACTCTGCCAGATGGCCGCAAGGTTAATCACCTGTACTACGGCAGCGGTCACCTGCACCAGTTGAACGTGGACGGCCAGGTCATCAGCGACATGGAGCGCGATGA
>NZ_AEWE02000017.1:0-53388 GCF_000190455.2 Pseudomonas sp. TJI-51 | reverse complement strand
CGCAGCTGGAGTTATCGCGCCACCAAAAACCAGCGCTTAAGACTCCAATTATCTAACCACACCCCCCATTGCCCGGCCCCACCCTCAAGCACCAACCACGAATTCAACGAGGTTTCAGATCAAGCCGCCGCAAATGGCATGTCACTTCCTCACGGTCGTGATACAGCTGCTTGCACGCGATCGAAACCCGTACCTTACGCGCCTTGAACGTCGCCTCCATGCGCTCGAGCAGCCGCCGTACCTCGGCATAACGCTGCTTCATCGGCAACTTCAGGTTGACCACCGCCTCCCGGCATAGCCCCTCACCCAACCAGGTTTCGATCAGCGAAGTCGTCCGCGCCGGCTTCTCGACGATATCGCAAACCATCCAGTCCACCGGTTGCCTGGGTTGCCAGGTAAAACCATCGGCCATCAGGTGCTGGACCAAGCCGGTATCCATCAGGCTCTCGGCCATCGGCCCATTATCGATAGCCGTTACCAACATGCCACGACGCACCAGCTGGTAAGTCCACCCTCCCGGCGAAGCCCCCAGGTCGACGCCGGTCATATCATCGCCCAAGCGCTGCTCCCACTGCTCACGCGGGATGAACTGGTGCCAGGCCTCTTCCAGCTTGAGGGTCGAACGGCTGGGCGCCTCGCGGGGGAACTTGAGACGCGGGATACCCATGGGCCACAACGCGCTGTTGTTGGCCGCAGCGATACCCGCAAATACCCGCCGGCCACTGATGAAGGTCAGCAGCAAGCGTGGGCGGCTGGCGTCGTCAACCAGGCGCCCGGCCTTTTCCAGGGCCTTGCGCAAAGGCACTTCGAACTTGCGGCAGAACGTCGATAACGCCTTGCCCTCGTTGCTGTCCAGCACTTCCAGCCACAGGCTGCCGAACACCGGAAAACCAGCCAACTGCGCCAGCAGCACACTGATACGGTCACTTTCCGGCAGCTCGACAAACGCACCCCGGGCCCATTGCCGTGGGAAGATCAGCTGATTGAAACGCAGCTCCCCCATCAACCGCTCGGCACCGCCCTCCTCGCTACAGACAAACTCGGCGCTGGCACTTTGCGGCTTGCCTTTGGCATAGCCCGCGACACCCAGGCGGGCGGCATGTTCGCTGATCTCGGCGCACACCTCACCCTCGAAACCGGGCCGGCAATGCATGAACAGGGTATTCATCTCTCACTCCACTACGGCGGGCGCGTCACAGGCGCCGGCAGGGCGGCGATGATAAAGGAAGTTCGGAACCTGCGACACGCCCCGCCGGTCCAGAAAAGGGTCAGGTGGCCTAAACCGGTCTAACCTGACCTTTCAGCCAGGTCCGTGCCGTGCGGGCCGATACATAACGGTGCTACCGGCAAACCGCAATTCAATGCCGGGCACCGGCGCAGAAGGAGTTGGCAATGCCCTCGCTCGATAGCCTGAACACCCTCAAGCCGCTCAAGGTCGGCGACCAGACCTACCACTATTTCAGCCTCACCGAAGCCGCCCGCCAGCTGGGTGACCTGCAACGCCTGCCCATGTCCCTGAAGGTGCTGCTGGAAAACCTGCTGCGCTGGGAAGACGGCAAAACCGTGACCGGCGACGACTTGCGCGCCCTCGCCCAATGGCTGGGCGAGCGGCGCTCCGACCGCGAAATCCAGTACCGCCCCGCACGCGTACTGATGCAGGACTTCACCGGCGTACCGGCAGTGGTCGACCTGGCCGCCATGCGCG
Organism: Pseudomonas sp. TJI-51; assembly: GCF_000190455.2. Classification (NCBI taxonomy): domain Bacteria; kingdom Pseudomonadati; phylum Pseudomonadota; class Gammaproteobacteria; order Pseudomonadales; family Pseudomonadaceae; genus Pseudomonas; species Pseudomonas sp. TJI-51. The sequence continues at coordinate 51,683 of NZ_AEWE02000017.1, read as the reverse complement.
CCGCCATGGCCAAGGCCGGCGGCGACCCACAACGCATCAACCCGCTGTCACCGGTCGACTTGGTGATCGACCACTCGGTGATGGTCGACCGCTACGGCACAACGCAAGCCTTCAGCGAGAACGTGGAAATCGAAATGCAGCGCAACGGCGAGCGCTATGCCTTCCTGCGCTGGGGCCAGAACGCCTTCGACAACTTCAGCGTGGTACCGCCGGGCACCGGCATCTGCCACCAGGTCAACCTGGAATACCTGGGCCGCACGGTATGGACCCGTGAAGCCGATGGCCGCACCTATGCCTTCCCCGACACCTTGGTCGGCACCGACTCGCACACCACCATGATCAACGGCCTGGGCGTGCTCGGCTGGGGGGTCGGCGGTATCGAGGCCGAGGCGGCCATGCTCGGCCAGCCCGTATCGATGCTGATCCCGGAAGTGATCGGCTTCAAGCTGACCGGCAAGCTGCGCGAGGGCATCACTGCGACCGACCTGGTGCTGACCGTGACCCAGATGCTGCGCAAGAAAGGCGTGGTCGGCAAGTTCGTCGAGTTCTATGGCGACGGCCTGGCCGAGCTGCCGCTTGCCGACCGCGCCACCCTCGCCAACATGGCCCCGGAGTACGGCGCTACATGCGGGTTTTTCCCGGTCGATGACGTCACCCTGGACTACCTGCGCCTGTCTGGGCGGCCAGAAGCGACCGTGCAACTGGTCGAGCAGTACTGCAAAACCCAAGGCATGTGGCGCTTGCCCGGCCACGAGCCGCTGTTCAGCGACACCCTGGCGCTGGACATGCACGACGTCGAAGCCAGCCTGGCCGGGCCCAAGCGGCCGCAGGACCGGGTCGCACTGGGCCAGGTCAGCCAGGCCTTCGACCACTTCATCGAACTGCAACCCAAGCCGCTGGCCAAGGAAGTCGGCCGCCTGGAAAGTGAAGGGGGTGGCGGCGTGGCCGTTGGCAATGCCGACCAGGCCGGCGAGATCGACTACAGCCACCAAGGCCAGACCCACACCCTGCGCGATGGCGCCGTGGTGATCGCCGCCATCACCTCGTGCACCAATACCTCCAACCCCAGCGTGATGATGGCTGCCGGGCTGGTAGCCAAGAAAGCCCTGGAAAAAGGCCTGCAACGCAAACCCTGGGTGAAAAGCTCGCTGGCACCGGGCTCCAAGGTGGTCACCGACTACTTCCAGGCCGCCGGGCTCACGCCTTACCTCGACGAACTGGGCTTCGATCTGGTTGGCTATGGCTGCACCACCTGCATCGGCAACTCCGGCCCGCTGGATGAAGCCATCGAGAAAGCCATTGCCAGCGCGGACCTCACCGTGGCCTCGGTGCTGTCGGGCAACCGTAATTTCGAAGGGCGCGTTCACCCGCTGGTCAAGACCAACTGGCTGGCTTCGCCGCCGCTGGTCGTGGCCTATGCGCTCGCTGGCAGTGTGCGCGTGGACCTGACGCGTGACCCGCTGGGTACGGGCAAGGACGGCCAACCGGTGTACCTGCGCGATATCTGGCCCAGCCAGCAGGAGATCGCGGCGGCCGTGGCCAAGGTCGACACGGCCATGTTCCACAAGCAATATGCCGAAGTGTTCGCCGGCGATGCCCAGTGGCAGGCCATCGAGGTACCCCAGGCCGCTACCTACGTGTGGCAGGCAGACTCCACCTATATTCAGCACCCTCCCTTCTTCGACGACATCGGCGGGCCGCCACCGGCCATCACCGACATCCGCGGCGCCCGCGTGCTGGCGCTGTTGGGCGACTCGGTGACCACCGACCATATTTCCCCTGCCGGCAACATCAAGGCCGACAGCCCAGCGGGGCGTTACCTGCGCGAAAAAGGTGTGGAGCCACGCGACTTCAACTCCTATGGTTCGCGGCGCGGCAACCATGAAGTGATGATGCGCGGTACGTTCGCCAATATCCGAATCCGCAACGAAATGCTGGCGGGCGAGGAAGGCGGCAACACCTTGCACGTGCCCTCGGGTGAAAAACTGTCGATCTATGACGCGGCCATGCGCTACCAGCAGGAAGGAACCCCGCTGGTGGTGATTGCCGGGCAGGAATACGGCACCGGCTCCAGCCGCGACTGGGCGGCCAAGGGCACCAACCTGCTGGGCGTGAAGGCAGTGCTGGCGGAAAGCTTCGAGCGTATCCACCGCTCCAACCTGGTGGGCATGGGCGTGCTGCCGCTGCAGTTCACGGCCGGGCACGACCGCAAGGCGCTGGGGCTGACCGGCAAGGAGCAGATCGACGTGCTGGGGCTGGACGGCGCACCGATTCACCCCGGCATGCCGCTACAGGTGCGCATCACCCGCGAGGATGGCCAGCAGGAACAGATCGAGGTGCTGTGCCGGATCGATACCGTCAACGAGGTGGAGTACTTCAAGGCAGGCGGGATTCTGCATTATGTGCTGCGCCAGCTGATTGCGGGTTGAGGGCGCAGCCGCACTGGAAAACCTGCGACACCTGCCAATCGAGCGCCGCCCACACGGCGTTCGATTGCTCAGGCACCCTTGCACCAAAATCGAACACCTTTTGTCACGCATGTTAAATAATCTCTCAATAATCCCGGTGGCTTGCCGATACCCATCCAAAGCCCTGCGGACTATCACCCCATGCGTAACAACCAGCCGATTACCCAGAGAGAACGGACTTTCCCTGCCCAGCAGCGGTTGATCTCCACCACCAACGCCAAGGGCGTGATTACCTACTGCAATGATGCCTTCATCGACATCAGTGGGTTCACCCGCGAAGAACTGACCGGTGCGCCGCACAATCTGGTGCGCCACCCCGACGTGCCGCCTGCTGTGTTTGCCCATATGTGGCAAACCCTCAAGCAAGGCCAGCCGTGGATGGGTATCGTCAAGAACCGCTGCAAGTCGGGCGATCACTACTGGGTCAACGCCTACGTCACACCGATTTTCGACAACAACCAGGTGGTCGGCTTCGAGTCTGTGCGGGTCAAACCCACCGCCGAGCAGATCCGCCGCGCCGAGGCGCTGTACCAGCGCATCAACCAGGGCAAGCCGCCGGTACCGCGCCGTGACAAGTGGCTGCCGGTGCTGCAGGACTGGTTGCCGTTCATCCTGATCAGCCAGGCGGGCTTCCTGATTGGCAACTGGCTGGGCCATTCCTGGGGCTTCGCGTTGGCCGCCGCGCTTTCCGTACCGCTTGGGTTGATCGGCCTGAGCTGGCAGCAACGCGGCCTCAAGCGCTTGCTGCGGCTGGCTGAACAGACCACCTCCGACCCGCTGATCGCGCAGATGTACACCGACAGCCGTGGCGTGCAGGCCCGCCTGGAAATGGCCATGCTCAGCCAGGATGCGCGCATGAAAACCTGCCTGACCCGCTTGCAGGACAGCGCCGAGCACCTCAGCGACCAGGCGCGGCAGTCCGACGCCCTGGCACACAAGAGCTCTTCGGGGCTGGAACGCCAGCGGGTCGAAACCGAACAGGTCGCCGCCGCCGTCAACCAGATGGCTGCGACCACCCAGGAAGTTGCCAACCACGTGCAACGCACAGCCGATGCCACCCAGGAAGCCAACCGCCTGACCAGCCAGGGCCGGCAGATTGCCGGAGAAACCCGCGAGGCCATCGAACGCCTGTCGACAGCAGTGGGCGAAACCGGCCAGACCGTCACGCAACTGGCCAAGGACAGCGACGAAATTGGCGGTGTCGTCGATGTGATCAAGGGCATTGCCGACCAGACCAACCTGCTGGCATTGAATGCCGCCATCGAGGCGGCGCGGGCTGGGGAAATGGGCCGTGGCTTTGCTGTAGTGGCCGACGAAGTGCGCCAGCTGGCTCAACGCACCGCCGAGTCCACCGGGCAGATCCACAGCCTGATCGCCAAGCTGCAGCAAACCGCCAGCACCGCCGTACTGACCATGGAAACCGGCCACCGTCAGGCGCAGGAAGGCGTTGATCGTGTGATGCAGGCTGACGAAGCGCTGGTCGGCATCAGCGAAGCGGTCGCCAACATCACCGACATGGCGACCCAGATTGCCGCCGCGACCGAAGAGCAGACCGCCGTGGCCGATGAGATCAGCCGTAACATCAGCACCATCGCCGAACTGGCCGACCAGACCGCCGAGCAGGCACAGCACTCGGCGCTGTTGAGCGAAGAGCTGACCACTACGGCCGGGAGCCAGTACTCACTTGTGGAGCGCTTCAACCGCTGACCGCAGACCTGCGCGCCGCGAGGGGTTGCACAGCAGCCCCTGGCTGGCAACGCATGCCCAGGCAGGGTTACCAGTCCAGGCTCAAGCGGCTCTCGAAATAGCGCTCTTCGCCGCTCAACGGGTCGGTGAAACGCAGGCTCTGCGCCAGCAGTTTCAATGGCCGCTGGTAATCGTCTGCGGTGTCGAGCAACTGCGGATAGAACGGGTCATTGCTGATGCCCGCGCCCAACGCAGCCATGTGCACCCGCAACTGGTGGGTCTTGCCGGTGACCGGCGACAACCCGTACCGCCACAGCGCTCCGCGCTTCTCCAGCACCTCGGCCAGGGTTTCACTATTGGCCTCGCCCTCTACCTCATGCATGCGGAAAAAGGGCTCGCCATGCACCAGACGGCTTTTGTGCACCAACGGAAACGCATGTTGCGGCAAAGCGGCCGCGATGGCCTGGTAGCGCTTGTCGATGCGTCGCTCGGGGAATAGCCGCTGATAAGCGCTACGCGTATGCGGGTTGGCAGAGAACAGCACAAGCCCGGCGGTATGCCGATCGATGCGATGCAACGGCACCAGGTGAGGGTTATCCAGCCTGCGGATCAGGCGGCGCAGCAAGGTGTGCTCAACGTACTCGCCAGTCGGTGTCACCGGCAGGAAATGCGGCTTGTCCGCCACCACCAGGTGCTCGTCCACGTGCAGCACGTGCTCCTGCAACGGGATCGGTCGCTCGTTCGGCACTTCGCGAAAATAGTGCAAGCGCATGCCCGGTTTGTAAGGCAGCTCGGCAGCCACTGCCCTCCCCTGGGCGTCCAGCACCCGCCCCCTGGCAAAGCGGTCGAGCCACTGGGCACGGTCGATGGCCTTGAAATGGTCACACAGGCAATCGAGCACCGTTGCCCAGTGACCGGGTGGCAGGCACACGGTGCTGGCTTGCTGGCGGGCGGGGTCGAATGGCGTGGGCATGGCAGGGCTCGGAACAGGCACGGCCGCGCATTATCACCCAACCCCGCCCCATCAACCAGCCTGGGCCAGCGCCTCGCTGCGCTCCTTCAACCAGCGCAGCACCTGCACCGGCTCCCAGCGGCCAGGGTCGTATAGTGCGTAGAGCGCTCCCTGGTACCCGACCACATCGAGCCCACGGTGGTAGCCGGCCCGCTGGAACAAGGCTTCGATCTCGGCAAAGCAGGTATTGAAATGCACCTTGCCGAAGGGGGTGCGGTCATCGGTCACCAGGCCTTCGAGGCGCAGTTCCAGAACGGCGTCGGCCACCCGCTCCACAGGCATGCGGTTGACGCTGTACTTGAGTTGCTCGACGTTGAGCATGGCTTTACCTCGATACTGTATTTATATACAGCATACGAACATCCTCGCGTCGCAGTCAATGCGCTTCATTGCAGCCCCGCCAGATAGCCGCCGCCCTTGCGGATGGTCAACACCTGGCGCCGCGGGGTGCCCCGCGCCACCGACAGGTGCACCCACTTGTCGAATTCCAGGATGAGTTGATCGAAGGGCACCGTACTTTCGCTGATCCGTTGCACGGTCTCGCGCGGGCTGACCTCGATGACCGTGAAGTCAGCCGCCAGCCCTTGTACATGCTGGCTGTTGGCGGCACCGCCAATCAAGCGGTTGACTTTCTCGCTACGGTAGCCACTGCTGACAATGATGGGCACGCCGAACAGCGCGCGCACCTGCTCCAGGGCACAACACAGCAGTTGCAGGTTGGCCCTGGCTTCAGGTGGCGGGGTGTTGTCGAACCCATCCCTGGCCGCGAGCTGGGAAACGGTCAGTTCAGCGAGGGTGAAATGTGGTGTGATCAACATGGCAAGCGGTTCCGATGATGGCTAGGGGCACCGGCACTGGTGCGCCGGCGCCTGATCATCAGCGCGCATCACCTGCCATGGAGCAGGGTTGTACCTCCCCTGTCGGTGTCATTGCCCCAGGAACGCCACCACCTGCTCGGCATCGAACGGCCAGTGCAACTCGGCACCGTTGTCACAGCGCCGGAGCACCGGAATGACCAGCCCATATCGCTCGAACAAAGGCTGGCTTTCGGCAACATCGACCAGCTCCACCAGCAGGCCATGATCGACGAAGGGCATCAGCACCGACTCGGCCACTTCACACAGGTGGCAGCCGAGGGTGCCGAACAGTTGGCATTCAGGCAGCATGGGGCGGGTCCCGATGTAGCATGCAGAGAAACCTATTCTAGGACCACCACGGCCATCGTGCACCTTCAATCCTGGCTGGTGGCGCCGATACGGTGCAGCGACAGGTCGGCGCCCTGGAACTCCTGTTCATGGCTCAGGCGCAGGCCATGCACGGCGCGCAGCGCACCATACACGGCAAAACCACCGGCGAGTGCCACCACCACCCCCATCAGGCTCCCCAGCAGCTGGCTGACCAGGCTCACGCCGCCCATGCCGCCCAGTGCCGTCTGGCCGAAGATGCCGCAGGCAACCCCACCCCACACGCCACACAGGCCATGCAACGGCCAAACACCCAGCACGTCGTCGATTTTCCAGCGGTTCTGGGCCGCGGTGAACGTCCACACGAACAGCCCGCCCGCCACCAGGCCGGTAGCCAGCGCACCGATCGGGTGCATCAGGTCTGAGCCGGCGCAAACCGCCACCAACCCGGCCAACGGCCCGTTATGCAGGAAGCCAGGGTCGTTGCGCCCTGCCAGCAACGCCGACAACGTGCCGCCAACCATGGCGAGCAACGAGTTGATCGCCACCAGGCCACTGAGCCCCTCCAAGGTCTGGGCGCTCATCACGTTGAAACCGAACCAGCCAATGATCAGGATCCACGAGCCCAGGGCGAGAAAGGGAATGCTCGAGGGCGCAAAAGCCACCAGCCGACCATCGCGATAGCGACCGCGGCGCGGGCCGAGCAGCAGCACCGCCGCCAGCGCCAGCCAGCCGCCCATGGCATGCACCACCACCGAGCCGGCAAAGTCATGGAACGGCGCGCCAAAGCGGTCCTGCAACCAGGCTTGCAGGCCCAGGTTGCCGTTCCATACCACGCCCTCGAAGAAGGGGTAGACGAATGCCACGATCAGTGCGGTGGCACACAGTTGCGGCACGAAACGCGCACGCTCGGCGATGCCCCCGGAAATGATCGCCGGAATGGCTGCAGCGAAGGTCAACAGGAAGAAGCACTTGACCAGCGCGTAGCCATGGTCGGCAGCCAGCGTTGCAGCAGGCTGGAAGAAGTTGACCCCATAGGCGATCCAGTAGCCTATAAAGAAATACACCAGCGCCGAAATGGCGAAGTCGCTGAGGATCTTCGACAAGGCATTGACCTGGTTCTTGTGGCGTACGGTGCCCACTTCGAGAAACGCGAAGCCGGCATGCATGGCCAGCACCAGAATGGCGCCCATGAGAAGGAACAGGGTGTTGGAACCGTGGACCAGGGAGTCCATCGCGCTGTGCATGTTATCCATGAAATAGGCAGACCTGCTGAAAAAGGCACCAGGACAGTTCAAGAACCTGCATCCCTGCACCGAATCGGTGCCAGCCATCACCCTGTTTCAGTTGCGTGGGCGCGACCTGCGTGGTTTTTTCTTGGGTTTGTCGAGGATTGCGTTAAGGTTTATCGATATTCGCCGCGTGGGCGCCCCGAATCGGCGCAAGAACAGCCTGAGGTGCCCCGCAACGTGGCAAACACATAGCAAGGCGCATACCAGCACACGCGGGTGTACGGTCACTTGAACCTTCCGCGCCTGCTATCACTCGAACTACCAACATTCATCGACAGGGAGAGACACATGGCCAGCAATTCGGCAAAGACTGCACAAGAGATATTGATGGCTGACTTCCAGGCTTTGGTGCGCGACACCGAAAAGCTGCTGGCCGACACCGCCAACCTGGCAGGCGACCAGGCCGAGGAGTTGCGCGGGCAGATTCACGAGCGCCTGGCTCAGGCCCGCGAAACCCTGCAGTTGACTCAGGAGTCGGTACGCGACCGCGGCCAGGCTGCGCTGGGCAGCGCCGAGCAGTACGTACAGGAAAACCCATGGCAGGCCATCGGCATCGCTGCCGGCGTCGGCCTGTTGATCGGCCTGCTGGCCAACCGGCGTTAAGGGGTTCCCATGGAGAACGAAGCCAACGGCGCCGGCGCATCGGGCAGGCGCCTGGGCGCAGCCGCGCTGGGGCTGCTGCACAGCCATATCGAGCTGTTCGGTATCGAGCTGCAGGAGCAGAAAGGCCGCACGCTGAGGTTGCTGTTGTTCGCCGGCCTGGCACTGGTGTTCGCCCTGCTGCTGCTCACTGCACTGTCGGGCTTGCTACTGGTGCTGCTGTGGGACAGCTATCGCCTTGCCGGCATCATCGGCCTGTGCGTGTTCTATAGCCTGGCTGCACTGTATTGCGGTGTACGGTTGAAGGCAGCGGTGTTCGACGAGTCATCTCCCTTCAACGCCACCCTCGAAGAACTCGCCAAGGACCGGGAGCGCTTGTTGCCATGAACCTGCCACAACTGCCGAACACACGAAACCCACGCGAGCTGCGCAAGGCGTTGCTGCGCCTGCGCATGGAAATGCACCGCCAGGAGATCCGCCACGAATCCGGGCAACTGCTGGCACCTTTGCAGCGCATGCGCGGCATGGGCAGCTCGCTGCACGACGGCTTGGGCATCAAACACGCGCCGCTGTGGGGCATTGGCGCTGTGGTAGCCCTGGGCTTCATGACCGGCAAGGGCGTGCGCAGCGGTAACCTGGGCAGGCTTGTGCGCCTGGGCACCAGCCTGCTGCCGCTGGTGCGCCTGTACCTGCAAGGTAGCCGTCGCCGCTGAAGGCGGTGCATGGGCGCAGGCTCGACTGCGAATGTGTCGGTGCCGCCACCGGCCATTCGCGGGTAATGCATGCCAGCGGCCAGCGTTGCCCCTGCCACTTGCGCGCAGGCACAGCACACCAGAAGCTATAGCCTTTGACCCCCTGGAGACCGCGCCTTGGACTGGCACACCCTGCTCACCCGCGAACGTCTGGGCAAAGCCCTGTATAGCGCCGAAGAACTCGGGCGCAGCCCCTTCCACAAAGACCACGACCGCATCATTTTCTCGGGCGCCTTTCGCCGCCTGGGGCGCAAGACCCAAGTGCACCCCGTCACCAGTAACGATCACATTCACACGCGCCTGACCCATTCGCTGGAAGTCAGTTGCGTGGGGCGTTCGCTGGGCATGCGCGTGGGTGAAACCCTGCGCGAAAGCTTGCCAGACTGGTGCGCGCCCAGCGACCTGGGGATGATCGTGCAGTCGGCCTGCCTGGCCCACGACATCGGCAACCCGCCATTCGGCCATTCTGGCGAAGACGCCATACGTCACTGGTTCCAGCAGGCGGCCGGGCGCGGGTGGCTGGACGACATGGGTGATGACGAGCGTGCCGACTTCCTCAATTTCGAGGGCAATGCGCAGGGCTTCCGCGTGCTTACGCAACTGGAGTACCACCAGTTCGACGGTGGCACCCGGTTGACCTATGCCACCCTCGGCACCTACCTCAAATACCCCTGGAGCGCCCGCCATGCCGACGCCCTGGGCTACAAGAAGCACAAGTTCGGCAGTTATCAGAGCGAGCTGCCACTGCTGGAACAGATCGCCCGCAAGCTCGGCCTGCCACAGCTGGAGCACCAGCGCTGGGCGCGCCACCCGTTGGTGTACCTGATGGAAGCGGCCGATGACATCTGCTACGCGCTGATCGATCTGGAAGACGGCCTGGAGATGGACCTGCTGCAATACGGCGAAGTCGAAGCCTTGTTGCTCGACCTGGTCGGCGACGATCTGCCGGAAACCTATCGCCAACTCGGCCCTGGCGATTCTCGCCGGCGCAAGCTGGCCATCCTGCGTGGCAAGGCCATCGAGCACTTGACCAACGCTGCCGCCCAAGCTTTTGTCGAGCAGCAGCAAGCGTTGCTGGCCGGGCAACTTCCAGGCGACCTGGTCGAACACATGCACGGCCCGGCCAAGCGCTGCGTGCTGCAGGCCAAAGACATGGCGCGCAACAAGATCTTCCAGGACAAGCGCAAGACCCTGCACGAAATCGGCGCCTACACCACACTGGAAATCCTGCTCAATACCTTCTGCGGCGCGGCGCTCGAACAACACGGCGGGCGCACACCCTCGTTCAAGAGCCGGCGCGTCATGGACCTGCTCGGCAACAGTGCACCAGACCCACACGGCTCGCTGTACAACGCGTTCCTGCGCATGATCGATTTCATCGCCGGCATGACCGACAGCTACGCCAGCGAAATGGCCAGGGAAATGACCGGGCGCTCGGGCCCGGGCTGAGCCATGGCGGTGCAGACCGGCCAGCGTGCCGGTGCTGCACCTGGGTTACAGGAAACTTCCTACATATACCAAGGGCAAATTAAACAACACGTTTAATTTGCCAACGAAAAGTTACCAAATGCACTTTGACATTGGGTCGCGCACGATTATCTCGTAGCCCGTTTTGCTTTATCTTGTAAGCCATTTCCCATATGGGGCAAACAGCCCTTCCTTGCATGCCCGTTGACTTCCAACTGCGATAAGGTGCCGCCTGTCACCCACAATTGACCGCAGGCAAGTTGAACATGCATTCCATATTTATTGTTGACGATCATCCGGTCATCCGCCTTGCCGTCCGCATGCTGCTGGAAAACCAGAATTACAAGATTGTCGGTGAATCGGACAATGGCGTGGACGCGATGCAGATGATCCGCGAGAGCCACCCCGACCTGGTCATCCTCGACATCAGCATCCCCAAGCTAGACGGGCTGGAGGTGCTTGCGCGCTTCCAGGCCATGGCGCTGCCCATGAAAGTGCTGGTGCTGACTGCCCAGGCCCCGGCGTTGTTTGCCGTTCGCTGCATGCACTCGGGTGCTGCCGGTTATGTGTGCAAGCAGGAGGACCTCGGTGAACTGCTGAGTGCAATCAAGGCCGTGCTGGCCGGTTACAACTACTTCCCCAGCCAGGCAATAAAGCATGACCAGGTAACCACGAGCGACCTGCAACTTTTCCGCCAGGTAAATGATCGCGAACTGATGGTACTGCAACTCTTCGCCCAAGGGCGCAGCAACAAGGAAATTGCCAAGGGCATGTTCCTCAGCAGCAAGACCGTCAGTACCTACAAGAAGCGCCTCATGCAAAAGCTGCAGGTCAGTACGTTGGTCGACCTGATCGAGATGGCCAAGCGCAACGCACTGGTCTGAGCATGGTCATGGCCCGCCCTTTCGCCCGCTTGCTGCTCGCGCTGCTGCTGTTCAGCAGCGCGGCAGTGGCCACCCACCACGAAACTGCATCGTACACGCTCCTCCCGCGTTCGTCGGCTATGCCAGCGCCACCGGAACTCAACGCCGAGCAACGGCAATGGCTTGCAGGGCGCCAGGAACTGGTGCTGGGAACATCGGCCCCTGACTACCCGCCGTTCGACATCACCAGTGGCGGCCGTGACTACCAGGGGCTTACCGCCGAATATGCAAACCTGATCGGCACGGCCCTGGAGTTGCCGGTCCGGGTGCTGCGTTTTCCCAGCCGGCAGGCCGCTTTGGAAGCACTCCGGCAAGGCGACATCGACCTGCTGGGCAGCGCCAATGGCTACGAAGCGGCCAGCGACGGCCTGGCCTTGTCGCACCCCTATGCCGTTGACCAGCCGGTGCTGGTCACACGCGAAGACGAAACGCGGGCACTGGACACGGGCCTGGCCGGCATGCGCCTGGGCATGCTCTATCACTACCTGCCCGAGGCAGAACTGCTCAACGCCTACCCCGATGCCGAGCTGCTGACGTTCGAGTCCTCCAGCCAGGCGTTGAATGCCGTAGCGTTCGGCCAGGCCGACGTGTTCATCGGCGACACCATTTCCACCCACTACCAGCTCAACCGCGGCCACCTGCCACGCCTGCGCATGGCCAACTTCGGCAAGCACGAAGCCATCGGCTTCGGCTTTGCCCTGCGCCAGCAGGACACCGTACTGAGGGAACTGGTCGATACCATCCTCGATAGCCAGCCCCCCGCCATGCGTGCCAGTATCTTCAAACGCTGGAGCGCCGGCAGCGACCTGCTGTTGACCGACCGCAACCTGCAATTGAGCGCAACAGAGCAACAATGGCTGCAACAGCACCCCGTGATGCGTGTGGCCATTGACGACACCGCTGCGCCCTTGTCCTACTTCGATGGCTCGGGGCATTTTCGCGGCATCACTGCTGACCTGCTGGAGCTCATTCGCCTGCGCACCGGCTTGCGCTTCGAGGTACAGCGGGCCAGTGGCATTGCCGACATGATCGCCCGCTTGAAGGATGGCCGCGCTGACGTGATCGCCGCCCTGGCCATCGCCGGGTTGGTCGACAAGGACCTGCAGATCAGCCGGCCGTACCTGGAAAGCGCCTATGTTCTGGTTAGCCGCAAGGACAAACCGGCCCCAGGGTCCCTGGAGCAGTTGCAGGGCCACCGCATCGCCTTTACCCGCCACAGCGCCATGCATGCCACGTTGCCGCAGCATTATCCGCACATTGGCTGGGTCGAGAGCGCCAGCGCGTTCTATTCCATGGCGTTGCTCAACAGCGGCGCCGTCGATGCGGTGATCACCACCCTGATCGATGCCAACCACGCCCTGGCCAGCAACCCCGACCTGGTCATCCGCACCTCGGTCGGCGGCGAGCCCGCCAACTACGCCATGGCCACCAACGCGTCTTCACCGGCTTTGGCCTCGATTCTCGACAAGGCCCTGCAGAGCATTTCGCCCGAGGAACTGGGGGTCATCAACAACCGCTGGCGCAGCTTTGGCCCGCACGAAGACAGCAAGAGCCAGAGCTACCGCCGGCTGGCGCTGCAGGTGGTACTGGCCACGGCGGTGCTGCTTCTGCTGGCGTTGCTCTGGAACGCCCGCCTGCGCTTGCAGATCCGTCAGCGCCAGCGCGCCGAAAGGGCGCTGAACGACCAACTGGCATTCATGCGCGCACTGCTCAACGGCACCCCTCACCCCATGTACGTGCGCGACCGCGATGGCCGCCTGCAAAGCTGCAACTACAGCTACCTGGAGGCGGTGCAGGCCCGCTCCGAGCAGGTTATCGGCAAACAGCTGAGCGCCAGCCTGTTCGCCGACGCCGAACAGACCCGGCAGATCCAGGCGGATTACCACAAAGTGATGGCTGCCGGCTCCCCCCTGATCATGGACCGCCCGTTGCGGATCAAGGGCCGGGAGATGACCATCTACCACTGGATCCTGCCCTACCGTGATTCGCTGGGTGAAGTGCAGGGCATCATCGGCGGCTGGATCGACATCAGCGACCGCCGCCAGCTGGTCACGGAACTGCGCCAGGCCAAGCAGCAGGCCGACAATGCCAACCGCGCCAAAAGCACCTTCCTGGCCACTATCAGCCACGAAATCCGCACCCCCATGAATGCCGTCATCGGCATGCTCGAACTGGCGGTCAAACGCGCCGATCAAGGGTGGGTGGACCGCAGCGCGCTGGCCTTGGCGCACCATTCGGCCAAAGACCTGCTGGGCCTGATCGGTGACATTCTCGATATCGTGCGCATCGAATCCGGGCATCTCTCTCTGGCCCCCGAGGTGGTCGACCTGGCAGCGTTGGTCGAGTCGGTGGGGCGCATGTTCGATGGCCAGGCACGGCAAAAAGGCCTGGCGCTGGAAGTGATCATCGAACCGGCCGCACGTTGCCACGCGTTGCTCGACCCCCTGCGTTTCAAGCAAGTGCTGTCCAACCTGGTGAGCAACGCCATCAAGTTCACCGAGCATGGCCAGGTACGCATCTGCGTCAGCCTGCTGGACGAAGCCCCTGGCAGGCCTGCAATGCTGGACCTGGAGGTGCGCGACAGTGGTATCGGCATCCATCCCGACGACCTGGAACGCCTGTTCAACCCGTTCATCCAGGCCAACCCGCACAGCCAGGGTGCCCGCGCGGGCACCGGGCTCGGTCTGGCCATCTGCCGCAACCTGTGCGACATGATGGGGGGCAGCCTGACCATCAAGAGCCTGGAGGATGTCGGCACCCAGGTGCGCCTGAAGATGCCGTTGCAACGGGTCGATGCTGCAGCGCAACCCGCCCAGTTGCCGGAATGCCTGGACGTTCCCGACCCCGGTCTGCGCGTGCTGGTGATCGACGATCACCCGGCCAACCTGGAACTGATGGCGCAGCAGCTCGGTTATCTGGGCCTGCAGCATGCCAGCGCCCGGGATGGCCGGGAAGGCCTGGCCGCCTGGCGCGCCGGTGATTTCGACGTGCTGGTGCTGGACTGCAACATGCCGCACATGAACGGCTATCAGCTGGCAACCGCCGTGCGCACCGAAGAACGCCATGGCCAGCGGCCGCGCTGCACCATCCTGGGTTATACCGCCAACGCCCAGCCAGAGGTCCGTCGCAAGTGCCTGAGCGCCGGCATGGACGACTGCCTGCTCAAGCCCATCAGCCTGAGTACGCTCAGCCAGTGCCTGGCCGGCATTCACCCGCGCCGCCAGCAATGCCCCCCGGGCAGGTTGTACGAACTGGACGGCCTGGCGGCCGTGACCGGGCCAGCACCCGACGACCGCCAGCGTTTTCTGCAAGCGCTACTGCAGAGCCTGCAGGCCGACCTGCTCAGCTTGATGGCGCTGGACCCGCAGCACGACAGCACAGCCATCGCCGACCAGGCCCACAAGGTGCTGAGCGCCGCACGCATGCTCAAGGCACCCGCCCTGATGGCGGCATGCGAAGCGCTGGAAGCCGGCACCCTCACCCCTGCCCAGCTACGCTTGAAGCGCCAGGCACTGGCACGCCACATGCGCCGGGTGGAGCGCGCCCTGGCCAGGGAGTTGGCGCCACCCGCCGACACTCAGGCAGGCAGCCACGCGTGTTAACTGGTAGACTGCGCGGCGTTATTACCTAAGAGGATTGTTTCATGGCCACAAACCGCTCCCGTCGTCTGCGCAAGAAGCTGTGTGTCGACGAGTTTCAGGAATTGGGCTTCGAGCTGAACCTGGAATTCAAGGAAGATCTGGATGACCAGGCAATCGATGCTTTCCTCGACGCGTTCCTGGCTGAAGCCATGGACGCCAACGGCCTGGATTATGTAGGCGGTGACGATTACGGCCTGGTGTGCTCGGTCAAACGCGGCTCGGTCAGCGAAGAACAACGCGCCGCCGTCGAAGCCTGGCTCAAAGGCCGCAGCGAACTGACCAAGATCGAAGTCAGCCCGTTGCTGGACGCCTGGTACCCGGAAAAGCCGATCAACAAGGCTGAGTAACCCTCAGCCCGGTTCGATCGAAGAAAGGCCACCTCTCGAGGTGGCCTTTTTATTGGCGATGGTTTTCCGTCGAACGTGGCGCATCGTCGCTACGCTTGGGGCATAATGCGGTTTCTTTAGCTCGTGGGGCCATCATCGCTTACAGCCCCAATGTCCTTTTCCCTCGCTGCAGGGTATTTGCTCACCATGATCAAAACGCTTCGTCCCCTCGTACTCGCCGGCCTGCTATTGCCCTTCGCCTTGCCCAGCCAAGCCGCAGCCGTCAACACCACCTTGCCTGCCAAAGTGCAGCAGGCGCTCAAAGCCAACAAACTGCAAGACACCGCACTGTCGCTGGTCATGCTGCCCCTGGATGGCCCCGGTATTCCCACCGTGTTCAATGCCGACGTGTCGGTAAACCCGGCCTCGACCATGAAACTGGTTACCACCTACGCAGCCCTCGAGCTGCTTGGCCCGACCTTTCAGTGGAAGACCGAGTTCTACACCGACGGCACCCTGAGCAACGGGGTGCTCAACGGCAACCTGTACCTCAAAGGCGGCGGTGACCCCAAGCTGAACATGGAAAAGCTGTGGCTGCTGATGCGTGACCTGCGCGCCAATGGTGTGCGCACCGTCACCGGTGACCTGGTATTGGACCGTAGCCACTTCGTGCAACCCAACCTGCCCCAGTTCAACGACGACGGCGGTGACGAAAACAAGCCGTTCCTGGTCAAGCCCGACTCGCTGCTGGTCAACCTCAAGGCCCTGCGCTTTGTTGCCCGCAACGATGGCGGCAAGGTCACCATTGCGGTGGAGCCACCGATTGCCAGCATCCGCATCGACAACCAGGTCAAGCCTGTGGCCTCGAAACAATGCAGTGGCGATGTGCGCTACAACCCAGTGCCTCAGGCCAACGGCATCAGTGTGACGGTCAGCGGCCAACTGGGTGACGGTTGTAACTCGCAGACTTACCTGGCCCTGCTTGACCACCCGACTTACGCGGCCGGTGCCGTACGTGCCATCTGGAACGAGCTGGGCGGCACCATCCAGGGCGGCGACCGTGTCGAGAACGTGCCCAAGAGTGCCCGCCTGCTGGCACGTGCCTTCTCCCCAGACCTGGTCGAAGTGATCCGCGACATCAACAAGTACAGCAACAACACCATGGCCCAGCAGTTGTTCCTCAGCCTTGGCGCACAGTTCCGCACCGATGCCGATGGCGACGATGCGCGTGCCGCACAGCGCGTGGTACGCCAGTGGCTGGCGAAAAAAGGCATTACCGCGCCGCACCTGGTGATGGAAAACGGTTCTGGCCTGTCGCGAGCCGAGCGCGTCAGCACCCGGGAAATGGCCGAGATGCTGCAGGCAGCCTGGAAGAGCCCCTACGCTGCCGAATACATGAGTTCGATGCCGCTGGTGGGCATGGATGGCACCATGCGCAAGCGCCTCAAGCGCACCGCCATGGCCGGCGAAGGGCACATCAAGACCGGCACCCTGAACACGGTGCGCGCAATAGCCGGTTTCAGCCGCGACAGCAACGGCCACACCTGGGCGGTGGCGGCGATCCTCAACGACCCGAAACCTTGGGGTGCTTCGCAGGTGCTGGACCAGGTGCTGCTGGACCTGTACCGCCAGCCGAAGCTGGCCGGCAGCACCGCTGCCAATTGATGCGTCGAGCGCCGCCCGCGCGGCGCTCGATCTCACAGGCGCTGAAGATGCAGTGGCCAGCACCTGGCAGCGCGGTCAGGCAGACTCCCCCTCTACCCGGTCCCGCCCGGCCTGCTTGGCCGCATAAACCCCGGCATCGGCGCGCAACAGCAACGCGTCGGCGCCCTCTCCCGGCCGCCACCCGGCCACGCCGAAACTCGCGGTGACTTGGCCCACGCCGTCTACCGGGTCGTTGCGCACGCCCTGCCAAAGCTCCAGCGCCAGCACACGCGCCTGCTCGGCATCAGTGCCCGGGCACAGCACCATGAACTCCTCCCCGCCCAGCCTGCAGAACACATCGGTCCGCCGCAAGCGCTGGCCGATGCGCTGGCACAGGCTACGCAGCACCCGGTCACCGACCGCATGGCCGAAACGGTCGTTGATGCGTTTGAAGTGATCAATGTCGAGCATGATCACCGCCAGCGCCTGGCCATCTCGCTGGGCACGCTCCAACTCGTTTTTCAGCCGTTCCTGGAAGTAACGGCGGTTATGGATGCCGGTCAGCGAATCGGTCACCGACAGCCTGCGCAACTCGTGTTCCACACCCTTGAGATCGGAAATATCGGTCAGGTAGCCATGCCACAAGGTACAGCCCTGCTCGCCCACTTCCGGCGTTGCCTCGCCACGCACCCAGCGTAAGCCCGCCCGGGGCAGGCACACGCGGTACTCCTCGCGCCATGGCGTCAGGTGCTCGGCCGAGTAGCGCACCGAACGGCTCACCCGCTCCAGGTCATCAGGGTGAATGCGCTCGTACACTGCGGCGGCATCTTCGCGCAGCTGCTGCAGGTCAAGCTCATAAATGTCGTACAGCCCCTTGCTGGCATAGGGGAAACACGAATGGCCGTTTGCATCCAGCCTGTACTGGTAGATGCCGCCCGGTACTTCGGCACTGAGTTTTTCCAGCAACCGGTCACGCGCAGCCAATGCCTCATGTACCCGACGCCGCTCAGTGACGTCGATGCAGATGGCCAGGTAACCCACCCATAAACCCTGGTCGTCCAGCATGGCGGTCACCAACATGTTGGCTACCAGTTGGCTGCCGTCGGCGCGTACCAAGGTCCACTCACCTGGCTCGGCGCCCTGTTCGTATACGGTTTCGGCAAACAGTGCATGGCCCCCCGCAATGGTGCGGCCAAAGCGCAAACTCAAGGCATGCGCACGCTGGCTCAGCTCCTCGGCCAGCACCAGTTGCTCAAGGCGCAGGCGGCCAATGGCTTCACTGGCCGGGTAACCGAGCATGATTTCGGCACCGACATTGAAGGTGCTGACCACCCCTTTGAGGTTGGTGGCGATGATCGCAACCTGGGTCGCGGCATCCAGCACGCTGCGCAGCTGGTTGTGGGTGCCACGCAGCGACTGTTCGCTGACCTGCAGCGCTGCGGTGCGCTGTGCAACCAGGGCCAAGGCCCGTTGACGCTGGCTGAACAGGTTGAACAACAGCACGCTCAGCAGCAGGCTCAGCAAACCGCCCAGTGCACCGACTGCCAGCACCGCCGAAGAACGGTTGGCCTGCAGGAATGCCAGGCTGGGGCGGATACTCAGCAGCAGCTGGCGGTCCGCCAGGTGCAACACCTGATCGGTGACCAGCGACAGGGGCGCCACGGGGTTGTTGGAGTCGTACAGAACTTCTGGGCCCTGCCGCCCGGACGGGTCAACCAGGCGCGTTACCAGGTTATCGTCAGGCGCCACTGGCCGGCCATCGCCGATCAGCTCAGGCATGCTCAACAGGGCCAGCACATAACCCGCTGCCACGCCGTGGGGCGTGGCAACGGCGAATACCGGGGCCACCATCATCAGGCCGCGCACGCCCGGTTCGCTGGCATTCAACTTCAGCGGCTGCGACACCGCCATGCTCCCCGGCACCAGCGCCCGCGCAAGCACTGCCCGGGCCGCATCCTGCGCAGCCAGGTCGAGACCAGATGGCAGCCCCGGCAAGGTGCCTGACGCGCTATACAGCACGGGAAAATACAGGTCGCGCGCGGGGGCGCGGCGCCACTGCCCCTGCGGGTCCTGATCGCGAATCATAAAGCCCGGGCCAGCAAGGGTGCTGGCCTGGCGTTCGAATATGGCGCGCTGCGCAGCCTCTACACGCGGGGCCCAGGCATAGGCCTGGGTACGGTGCAGCAGCGGCCGGGCATAACCGGCAAATTCCCGGGGGGTTATTTCATCGGAATAGCTGAAAAACCAGCGCAGCCCATCCAGGCGCTGCTGCTGTTCGGCAAAACGCTCGGCGATGCGGCCAAAGCGCTCGCCCGCCAGCAACTCGAAGCGCTGGCGCAGCTGCTGGTTGTACAACGACTGCGTGGCCAGGGCCAGGGCGGCCGTCAGCAGGCCGCCGGCCAGCAGCGCAATCAAGGCCATCACCCAGGCGGACATCGCCTCTGCGCGCAGGCCAGGCACCCGCGCAAGCACGCCACACTTTGACATACACACGTCTCGTCACGTCAGCGTCCTGCGGATTATCCAGCCATGAACCAAGTTATAGCTATTGGCCACTACCCGCGCAATGTACCCCGTCGGCTCAGCGCAGCTGCAAGCGCCAGGCGCGGTGGATGCGATTGTTGCGGGCGAAATCCGGGTCCAGGGTCTGGGCCGTTATTTCCTCCACGGCGTAGCGCGCCATCAGGTGTTCGTCCAGCTGGAACTTACGGAAGTTGTTGGAGAAATACAGCACGCCACCGGGCGCCAGGCGGGCCATGGCCAAGTCCAGCAACTGCACGTGGTCACGCTGCACGTCGAACACACCTTCCATCCGCTTGGAGTTGGAGAAGGTTGGCGGGTCGATGAAGATCAGGTCGTAGCTGTCGCGGTTACCCTCCAGCCAGGCCATGACATCACTCTGCTCCAGCCGATTACGCTCGGAATAACCATTGAGCGCCAGGTTGCGTCGCGCCCAGTCCAGGTAGGTTTTCGACAGGTCGACGCTGGTGGTGCTGCGCGCCCCACCCTTGGCCGCGTGCACGGTGGCCGTGGCGGTGTAGCAGAACAGGTTGAGGAAGCGCTTGCCGGCTGCTTCGCGCTGAATACGCATGCGCATCGGACGATGGTCGAGGAACAGGCCGGTGTCGAGGTAATCGGTGAGGTTGACCAACAACTTCACGCCGCCTTCGTTGACTTCCTGGAAACGGCCCTCGGTAGCCTGACGCTCGTACTGGCGGGTACCGCTTTGCCGCTCGCGGCGCTTGAGCACCACGCGCTGCGGGGCAATGCCCAATGCCTGCGGAATGGCCGCCAGGGCATCGAGCAGGCGCGCCTGGGCCTTGTCCGGGTCCACCGAGCGTGGTGCGGCATATTCCTGCACGTGTACCCAGTCGTGGTACAGATCGACTGCCAGGGCATACTCAGGCATGTCGGCATCGTACAGGCGATAGCAGTCGACCTGCTCGCGTCGGGCCCATTTGCCCAGTTGCCTGAGGTTTTTCTGCAGGCGGTTGGCAAACATTTGTGCCCCTTCCGACAGGCGTGCCGGCTCGCTGGTGACGGGCACCTGCTGGCCGACCTCACGGGTGTCGGCCGGTGCCTCGCGGCGCTCACCGGTGACGAACTGGTCAGGCTGCACCTTGAACAACAGCAGCTTGCACGGCAACGCGCCGTTCCAGAACGCGTACTGCTTGTGGCTGCGAATGCCCATGCGCTTGCCCAATTGCGGCGCCCCGGTGAATACCGCAGCCTCCCAACCCATGCACGCCTGGCGCAGACGCTCACCCAGGTTCTGGTAGAGGTACAGCAGGCTGGCTTCGTCGCCCAGGCGCTCACCGTAGGGCGGGTTGCTGATGACCAGGCCTTTCTGGTTCTGGTCCGGGCGCGGCTCGAAGGTGCTGACCTCGCCCTGGTAGATTTTCACCCAGTCACCCAGGCCTGCGCGCTCCACGTTGTTACGGCCCGGCTGAATCAGCCGCGGGTCGGCCTCGTAGCCACGGATCCACAGCGGGGGTTTGGCCAGGCCAGCCTGGGCCCGTGCCTGCGCTTCTTCATGCACCTTGCGCCAGAGCGCCGGCACATGGCCGAGCCAGGCGCTGAAACCCCAGCGTTCACGCTTGAGGTTGGGCGCAATGTCGGCAGCAATCATGGCGGCTTCCACAAGAAACGTACCTACACCGCACATCGGGTCGGCCAGCGCGCCACCTTGCGCGGCAATACGCGGCCAGCCGGAGCGGATCAGCACAGCGGCCGCCAGGTTTTCCTTGAGCGGCGCGGCGCCCTGCTGCAGACGATAGCCACGCTGGTGCAGGCTGTGCCCGGACAGGTCGAGGGACAGGATCGCCTCGCCGCGCTCCAGGCGCAGGTGCACGCGAACGTCAGGATCGATTTTTTCCACCGACGGGCGCAGGCCTTCGCGGTTGCGCAGCTTGTCGACGATAGCATCCTTGACCTTCAACGCACCGAAATGGGTGTTGTCGATGCCCGAGCCATGGCCGCTGAACTCGACCGCCAGGGTGCCATCGGCCGCCAGGTGGTCCGCCCAGTCGACGGCGTGCACGCCGTCGTACAGGTCGTCGGCGTTCTTCATGGAAAAACGCTTGAGCACCAGCAGCACACGGTTGGCCAGACGCGACCAGATGCACAGGCGGTAGGCGGTTTCCATGTCGGCGGCGCCGCGGATGGCCGAGGTGTGCTCACGCACTTCGTCCAGGCCAAGGCTTTTGGCCTCTTCGGCAAGCAGGCCTTCAAGGCCTTTGGGGCAGGTGAGGTAGAGTTCGAAACGGTCCGACATGAATATTCCAGAGCCTTGGGCTATTGACTGACGAGGCGACGCATCGCCCCGCGATGTTTGCCCGCACGCCTTTCCAGCAGGCGTGCAGGTGGCCGGTTGGGCACAACGTGTGCCGCAGCGGGCCGGGCCACCTGACAGATCTGCACTTTGCCGGGTGGCAAAGACAGCTTAGATCATCAGGCAGTACGAAAAATTCTGGCGACGTAGAGCCCTATGTGACCCTTCGTCGCATTTCAAATTATTTCTCTGTTCCTTGAGTGACGCTGGCAAAATGACGTCAATGATCGGCAAACCCCGATCGTAGCGGGCTCAACGCTAAACAAGGTTGAGTCGCATTTCTTTACTTATCCCCACACCCTCACAAACGTTACGTCGTTATGACAAATCGATCATTCACACCGTGACTCGCATTCGATAGAACTGGTCTCAGGCCGCTTCGCAACGAGGCGGCACATTCAGCTCGCGACGCCGGCAGCGAGCGCAAACCGGCAGAAAGACTCTGCCCGGCCTCGGAGAGGCCGACGGGACATTACAGTCAACAAGTGAGGGCAACACCCTATGAGAAGACTTAAGCGTGATCCGTTGGAAAGAGCATATTCACGTGGCTACCAATACGGGGTCACCGGCAAATCCCGCGAACTTTGCCCGTTCAATCTTCCTTCTGTTCGCCAAGCCTGGATCAACGGCTGGCGTGAAGGTCGCGGCGATAACTGGGACGGAATGACTGGCACCGCTGGCATCCATAGACTCAACGAAAATCACGCCGTAGGCTGATCGAGGACACTGAATTCGATTTACATGCACGCCCCAATCGGGCGGCGGGCGTAGGCCCAGGGGCCCCTTCAAGGGGCCCTTTTTAATGGGCTGGCAAAGCGCCAAACTAGCGCGGCATCGCCGCGATCGCATCCACCGCTTCGCGAATCAGTGCCGGCCCCTTGTAAATGAAGCCCGAATAGATCTGCACCAGGCTCGCCCCAGCAGCGATCTTCTCGGCAGCGTGGCGCCCTTCGGTGATGCCACCGGCGGCAATGATCGGCAACTTGCCACCCAGTTCGCCCGCCAGCACCTTGACGATATGGGTACTCTTCTCCAGCACCGGCGCGCCTGACAGGCCACCTGCCTCGCCCCCATACGGCAGCGCTTCGACACCCTCACGGCCCAGCGTGGTGTTGGTGGCAATCACCGCATCCATGCCCGACTCCATCAATGCAGCCGCCACCAGGGCGGTTTCTTCGTCGCTCATGTCCGGGGCGATCTTGATCGCCAGCGGCACGCGCTTGCCATGTTCAGCAGCCAACTGCTCACGGCGCTCGGCCAGGGCATCGAGCAGCTGCTTGAGCGAATCGCCGAACTGCAGGCTGCGCAGGCCCGGGGTGTTCGGCGAACTGACGTTGACCGTGATATAGCTGGCAGCGGTGTATACCTTGTCCAGGCAGATCAGGTAGTCGTCGACCGCGCGCTCGACCGGGGTGTCGAAGTTCTTGCCGATGTTGATACCCAGCACACCGCTGTAACGCGACGCACGAACACGACCCAGCAGGTGATCGACCCCCAGGTTGTTGAAGCCCATGCGGTTGATGATGGCGGTGGCCTGCGGCAGGCGGAACAGCCGAGGCTTGGGGTTGCCCGGCTGCGGGCGCGGCGTGACGGTGCCGATTTCGACGAAACCGAAGCCCAACTGGGCAAAGCCGTCGATGGCCGCGCCATTCTTGTCCAGGCCGGCGGCCAGGCCGACCGGGTTGGCGAAGTTCAAGCCCATGACCGAAACCGGCAACGCCGCCGGTTGCTTGCACAGCATGCCGTTTAGGCCAAGACGGCCACCGGCACCGATCAGGTCCAGGGACAGGTCGTGGGAAGTTTCCGGGGAAAGCTTGAACAGCAGCTGGCGGGCCAGGGTATACATGGGCGGGCAAGGCTCAGGGTGAGTGAGGGGGCGATTATAGCCAGCGCGGCGCCGGCATGACAGCACATCGTGGGGCCATGGGGCGAGGTGGTCGCGTAAATGGCACATCGGTTGCACCCCAACTGCCCACAGCCTTATCAGTATGGGCGAGGAACCTTGTGAACACTGCACCCCGAGCAACGCCCCTGGCCTGGGTCAACGGCAGCGACGCGCCGGAGAAACCCAGCCTCAATATCGGTTTCATGGGTCTCACCGACTGCGCCTCGGTCGTGGTCGCCGCCACCCAGGGCTTCGCCCAGCAGCACGGCCTGACCCTCAACCTCAAGCGCCAGGGCTCGTGGGCCGGCCTGCGGGACAAACTGGTCAGTGGCGAACTGGACGCCGCGCACTGCCTGTATGGGCTGGTCTACGCCGTGCACCTGGGCATCGGTGGTGTGCCGGGCAGCGACATGGCCGTGCTCATGGGGCTGAACCAGAACGCCCAGGCCATCAACCTGTCCCCGACCCTGCAACGCAAAGGCGTGACCAACCCTGAGGCACTGGCGCGGCTGGTGCACCAACATGGCCCGCGGCTGACCTTTGCCCAGACCTTCCCCACGGGCACTCACGCCATGTGGCTGTATTACTGGCTGGCCAGCCAGGGCATCCACCCTTTGCGTGACGTCGACAGCGTAGTCGTACCGCCTGCGCAGATGGCCGCACACATCCAGGCCGGGCGCATCGACGGCTTCTGCGTCGGCGAGCCGTGGGCCGCTGACGCGGTAGCCAAAGGCCAGGGCTTTACCCTGGCCACCAGCCAGTCGATCTGGCCCGACCACCCGGAAAAGGTCCTGGCCTGTGCCCGGGCCTTCGCCGAACAATACCCCAACAGCGCGCGCGCATTGATCAAGGCAATCCTCGCTGCCAGCCGGTTCATCGAGCAAAACCCGGACAACCGCCGCAGCGCCGCGCAACTGCTCAGTGGCAGCGCGTACCTGGACACCGCGCTGGCCAGCATCGAGCCACGCCTGCTGGGCCACTATCAGGACGGCCTGGGCAACCACTGGCAAGACCCGCACGCCCTGCGCCTGTTCGACCAGGGCCGAGCCAACTTCCCATACCTGTCCGACGGAATGTGGTTCATGACCCAGTTTCGCCGCTGGGGCCTGCTGCGCGAAGACCCGGATTACCTCCAGGTCGCGGGCCAGGTCCAGCACCTGGCGCTGTACACCGAGGCCGCCCAGAGCCTGGGCGTGGCATGCCCGGCGCACCCCATGCGCAGCAGCCTGCTGATAGACGGTGGCCGCTGGGACGGCAGCGACCCCTACGGCTATGCCCGTAGCTTCAGCCTGCATGCGTTGGGCGAGCTGCCCGACGCCCAGGTTGGCAGGTAAGGGGAACGACCATGCTGCGCATCCTGCTGATCGACGACACCCAGAGCAAACTAGGCCGCCTCAAGGCCGCTTTGACCGAGGCCGGCTTCGACGTCACCGAAGCCCCAGGCCTGACCATCGACCTGCCCGCCTGCGTCGAAACGGTGCGCCCGGACGTGGTGCTGATCGATACCGATTCACCGGACCGCGATGTGATGGAGCATGTGGTGCTGGTCAGCCGTGACCAACCCCGACCGATCGTGCTGTTCACTGACGAACACGACCCCGGGGTGATGCGCCAGGCGATCCAGGCAGGGGTCAGTGCCTATATCGTGGAAGGTATCCATGCGGCGCGGTTGCAGCCGATTCTGGACGTGGCCATGGCTCGCTTCGAAAGCGACCAGGCCCTGCGCGCCCAGTTGCTGGCACGCGACCAGCAACTGGCTGAACGCAAGCGTATCGAGCAAGCCAAGGGCCTGCTGATGAAAATGAAAGACTGCAACGAAGAACAGGCCTACACCCTGATGCGCCGCCAGGCCATGAGCCGCCAACAGAAGCTGATCCAGGTGGCCGAGCAGATCATCGCCATGCACGAGATGCTCGGCTGAGGGGGCAGGTGCACTGCCTGGCCACCCTGCCCAGGCACAGTTGGCCCATCTCTTGCTGAACAAAACGCACCGGTAACCAACGGCGGTTGCCCCACTTAAATTCCGACAAAGACGTCGCTCACCCCTCCACAGCCGTGGAGCGGGTGGCGGCGTCTTTTTCGTTCCGTTGCATGACCGAGTGAGGTGTTCGATGAGTACCAGCTTCTGGAAATCCGGGCATGTGCCCACGCTGTTCGCCGCGTTCCTGTACTTCGACCTCAGCTTCATGGTCTGGTACCTGCTGGGCCCGCTGGCGGTGCAGATTGCCGCCGACCTGCAATTGAGCGCACAACAGCGGGGCTTGATGGTGGCGGTGCCGATCCTGGCCGGGGCCATCCTGCGCTTTGCCATGGGCGTGCTGGTGGACCGCCTGTCGCCCAAGACCGCCGGCCTGATCGGCCAAGTAGTGGTCATCGTCGCGCTGGCCGCTGCCTGGCGCCTGGGCGTGCACAGCTATGAACAGGCACTGCTGCTGGGCGTGTTCCTCGGTTTTGCCGGCGCCTCGTTCGCCGTGTCGCTGCCACTGGCTTCGCAGTGGTACCCGCCACAGCATCAAGGCAAGGCCATGGGCATCGCCGGGGCTGGCAACTCGGGCACGGTGTTCGCGGCCCTGCTCGCCCCGGCACTGGCAGCCGGCTTTGGCTGGAACAATGTCTTCGGCTTTGCACTGCTGCCACTGTCGCTGGCGCTGGTGGTCTTCGCCTTGCTGGCACGTAACGCCCCACAACGGCCCAAGCCCAAAGCCATGGCCGACTACCTCAAGGCACTGGGCGACCGCGACAGCTGGTGGTTCATGTTCTTCTACAGCGTCACGTTCGGTGGTTTCATCGGCCTGGCCAGCGCCCTGCCCGGCTACTTCAGCGATCAGTACGGCCTGAGCCCGGTCACCGCCGGCTACTACACGGCGGCCTGCGTGTTCGCCGGCAGCCTGATGCGCCCGCTCGGTGGCGCCCTGGCCGACCGCTTTGGCGGCATCCGCACGCTGCTGGGCATGTACAGCGTAGCGGCCGTCTGCATTGCTGCCGTCGGCTTCAACCTGCCCTCCGCGGCCGCCGCCCTGGCCCTGTTCGTCAGCGCCATGCTCGGCCTGGGTGCCGGCAATGGCGCAGTGTTCCAACTGGTGCCGCAACGCTTCCGCCAGGAAATCGGCGTGATGACCGGCCTGATCGGCATGGCCGGTGGTATGGGTGGCTTCCTGCTGGCGGCGGGGCTGGGCACCATCAAGCAGCACACTGGCGACTACCAACTGGGGTTGTGGCTGTTCGCAAGCCTGGGCCTGCTGGCCTGGTTCGGCCTGCACGGCGTGAAACAACGCTGGCGCACCACCTGGGGCTCGGCGGCCGTGACCGCTGCGCGGGTCTGAGGCACACCCATGAGCCTGCAACTGAGCTTTGCCCAGGCCAGCGCCACTGGGCCGCGCGCGGAAAACCAGGATGCCTTGCGCCTGGTTACCCCGGCGCCCGAACTGGCCGCCAGCAAAGGCTACCTGTTCGCCCTGGCCGACGGGGTCAGCCAATGTGCCGACGGCGGCCTTGCCGCGCGGGCCAGCCTGCAGGCGCTGGCCCTGGACTACTACGCCACGCCGGCCACCTGGGGCGTGGCCCAGGCCCTCGACCGCCTGCTGCTGGCACAGAACCGCTGGCTGCGCGCCCAAGGGAATGGCCAGCCGTTGCTGACCACCCTCAGCGCACTGGTGCTGCGCGGGCGGCGCTTCACCCTGGCCCACGTAGGCGACTGCCGGGTGTATCGCTGGCACGCCGGCCAGCTGCAGTGCCTGAGCGAAGACCATGTCTGGGACCAGCCCGGCATGCAGCATGTACTCAAACGCGCGCTGGGCCTGGACCAGCATCTGCTGGTGGATTACCTGGAAGGCGAATTGCAGCCGGGTGAATGTTATCTGCTGGTCAGCGACGGTGTGTGGGCCAGCCTGGGCGACCAGCACATCCAGGCGGTGCTGCGCGAGCAACCCGACCTGCAGCTGGCCGTGGACACGTTGGTTGCCAGCGCCCACCTCAACGGTAGCCAGGATAACGCCAGCGCCATGCTGGTGCAGGTCGAACAACCGGGCACGGCGAACCTTGGTGACACCTTGGCCCAACTGCAGCACTGGCCCGTGCCCGAGCCGTTACGGGCAGGCCAGTCGATCGATGGCTGGCAGGTCGAACAACTGCGCGCACACAGCCGTCAGTCCCTGTTGTACCGGGTGCGCGATGGCCAGGGCCAGGCGTGGCTGCTCAAGACCTTGCCGCCCGAGCGGCGGCAGGAGCCTGGTGCGGCGCAGGGCCTGCTGCTCGAAGAATGGTTCATGCGCAGGGTCGCCGGCCGGCACTTTCCCGAGCTGCACGCCTGCAGCCAGCGCCAGCAGTTGTACTACGTGATGCGCGAATACCCGGGCCAGAGCCTGGCCGCACTGCTGGCCGAAAATGGCCCACTGCCGTTGGCCCAGTGGCTGGAGCTCGCCCGGCAGTTGCTACAGGCGGTAGGGGTGCTGCACCGGCGCAACCTGCTGCACCGCGACATCAAGCCCGACAACCTGCACCTGGGCGGCGATGGCCAGTTGCGCCTGCTGGACTTCGGCCTGGCGTACTGCCCCGGGCTCTGCGAAGACCCGCAACATGCCTTGCCCGGCACCCCGTCCTACATCGCCCCGGAAGCCTTCGACGGCCAGCCGCCCAGCCCACGCCAGGACCTGTATGCCGCAGGCGTGACGCTGTATCACCTGCTGACCGGGCACTACCCGTATGGGGAAGTGGAAGTTTTTCAGCGGCCGCGCTTCGGCCAACCGGTCAACCCGGCGCGCTACCGGCCCGACCTGCCGGAGTGGCTGCAGCACAACCTGCAGCAGGCCGTGGCCGCCGACCCGGCGCAGCGCTTCGAAACCGCCGAACACTGGTTGCTACTGCTCGAACGGGGTGACCGCCAGGAACTACCCGGCCGCCCGCGGCCATTGCTTGAGCGCGAGCCACTGAAAGTCTGGCGCACCCTGGCCGTGCTGTCGTTACTGATCAACCTGATATTGCTGCTCACCCTGCTCAAGGGCTGAATGCACCTTGCCAATGAGGAAACACGAATGAATGCAAAAGTGTGGCTGGTTGGCGCCGGCCCGGGTGACCCGGAACTGCTCACCCTCAAGGCTGTACGCGCCTTGCAGGAAGCGGCAGTGGTGATGATCGACGACCTGGTCAACCCGGCAGTGCTGGAGCATTGCCCGCAGGCGCGGGTTATTGCAGTGGGCAAGCGTGGCGGCTGCCGCCCCGCGCNNAGCGGGGCGCCTGCCGCTCGACGCCGCAGGCGTTCATCCAGCGCCTGATGTTGCGCCACGCCCGCCAAGGGCGCTGTGTGGTGCGGCTCAAGGGTGGCGACCCGTGCATTTTCGGCCGCGGCGGCGAGGAGGCCATGTGGCTGCAGGGGCATGGTATCGAGGTGGAAATTGTCAATGGCATCACCGCAGGCCTGGCAGGCGCCACGCAGTGCGGTATTTCCCTGACCTCGCGGGGCGTCAGCCGCGGGGTAACGCTGGTGACGGCGCATACCCAGGATGACAGCGCACTGAACTGGGCAGCATTGGCCCAGGCTGGCACCACGTTGGTGGTGTACATGGGCGTGGCCCGGCTGGAGCAGGTCCGCCAAGGGTTGCTGGACGGGGGGATGGCACCCGGCATGCCGGTGGCCATGATCGAGAATGCCTCGCTGCCCGAGCAACGCGAGTGCAGGAGCGATGTGCAGGGTATGGTCGAGGATGCGCGTGGGTTCGCCTTGCGTAGCCCGGCGATCCTGGTGATTGGCGAGGTGGTTGGGGCGCAGGTGGCTCAGCAGTGGGTGGCCGCTACCGGCTGACAGCCACGGCCCGCCGGCCGGTAAAACCCAGCCAAAGAAAAACCCGGCCGAGGCCGGGTTTTTCGTGAAGCTTCAAACCAATTACTTGGCCTGGGCTTCTACCTGAGCTTCAACGCGACGGTTGATAGCACGGCCTTCTTCGGTGGCGTTGTCAGCAACCGGACGGGTTTCGCCGTAGCCAACCGAGTCAACACGGCTGGATTCTACGCCGTACTGCTGGGTCAGGACTTGCTTGACAGCGTTGGCACGACGCTCGGACAGCTTCTGGTTGTAAGCGTCTGGACCCACGGAGTCAGTGTGACCTTCAACCACGGTGGTGGTTTGTGGGTACTGCTTCATGAAGTCAGCCAGGTTCTTGATGTCGCCGTAGCTGTTTGGCTTGACGACCGACTTGTCGAAGTCGAACTTCACGTCCAGCTCAACACGAACGACTTCGGCAACAGCCGGGCAGCCGTCGGCGTCAACGGTAACGTTGGCCGGGGTGTCTGGGCACTTGTCGACGTTGTCGCACACGCCGTCGTTGTCGGAGTCGGAGCAAACTTCAGCAACAGGTGCTGGAGCAGGGGCTGCGGTTTGCTTCGGGCTACCGCCGAAGTTCAGACCAACACCAACGCTTGGGGCCCACTCGGTGTCGCCCTGGTCGATGTTGTACTGGGCTTCAACGCCAGCACGGGCGTAGAACATGTCGGTGATGTACCACTTGGCACCGGCGCCAACGTTGGCGAAGGTGGAGTGGTCACGACCGCCACGGCCGGTCTGGCCCAGCGACTGGTGCGAGAAACCAGCGGAAACGTACGGACGGATAGCGTCGTACGGGTTGTTGAAGTGGTAAACGGCGTCCAGGGCGGTGTTCGAGCCCTTGATGTTCTTGCCGTCATCGCCACGAGCGTTGTGCACTTCGTCGTAGCCCAGACGCAGTTCAACGTCGTCGGTCAGGAAGTAACCGATCGAACCGCCGAACAGGTTGCCGTCGTTCTTGAAGTCGCGCTGGCTGTCGAAGAATTCTTTCTTGTAGAAGATTTCAGTCTCGACGGCGCCTTGACCTTGTGCCATAGCGCCAATCGAGGTGGCGGCTACGAGCGAACCAATGGCCAAGCCCAAGGTGTTTTTCAATTTCATCCGTTAAATCCCCATCTGGTGATAGTTAAGCAGTCCCACCATAAACAAGGGGGACAACTCGACGGCAAGTCTAGCAGAACTCGCCGATTCGTTAGAGATATTTGCAGACGACTAAGTTTCATCGAGGCCCGCAAATTTCTCACGAAGCTTGTCTAGCGCACGCTTGTATCGCATCTTCGTCGCGCTCAGGCCCATGTGCATGATGTCGGCGATCTCCTGGAACTCCAGCTCTGCGACAAAACGCAGCACCAGGATCTCGCGGTCGATCGGGTTCACATGCACCAGCCACTTGTCCAGCCCGCCTTTTTCTTCCGGCTTCGGTGCCTTGTCCTCGGACGCCTCTTCAACAGGGTCCAGGCTCAGGGCATCCATCAACCGGCGTTTGCGGCGCTCCTTGCGGTACTGGGTAATGCACTCGTTGTAGGTGATGCTGTAGAGCCAGGTCTTGAACTTGGATTTACCCTCGAAGTTCTTCAGGCCGTACAGCACCTTCAGCATCACTTCCTGACAGACATCGTCCGCGTCACGGTCGTTCCCTAAATAACGTGCACAAACGTTGAACAGGGTCCGCTGGTAGCGCCGCATGAGCTCCTCATAGGCGCGGGTGACGTGGTACAGCTCCTCATGCGAACGCGCCACCAACTCTTCGTCGGTGAGCTCGCGAGGGTCATAACGCATGGGCGGCGTAGGAACTTTATTCAAAACGGATCTGGCCGACAGTCAGGTCAATGTCGCCGCGCGACCCCGTGGGTCGAATTTCGCGGCGGCATACATTAACAGCTTTCACGCGGTTAGCGGCTATTGACTCGCTGTTCCAGCAGCTCGCGGTTGGACAACGACACCAGCTCCCCCCCATCGGTCAGCAGGGTGGTTTTCACCGTGCCGATTTCCTCGATGAGCCCTTCGACCTCTCCAATCCGCACCTGCTGGCCTACCTGGTACAACTCGCGAACATAAATGCCGGCCAGAATCTGCCCGGCAATTTCGCGGCTGCCCAGGCCCATGGCCAGGGCAACCGCCAGACCAACGGTAATCAGGCCGATGACGATCACATGGTTGAGCAGGTCGGTTTTCACCTCCAGCTGGCTGATGGCCACCGAAATGCTGATGATGATGACCAGCCCTTGCGCGATGCGCCCCAGGCCAGCCGAATACTCCAGGCCAATGCCTTCTGCAGCACCGCGCACCAGGCCATTGGCCACCTGTGCCAGCAGCACGCCGGCCAGCAACACCAGGGCCCCGCCGAACACCTTCGGCAAGTACAGGGCAAGCATGTCGAGGGTCGCCGAAACCCGCTCCAGGCCCAGCGATTCAGCGGCGGAAACCAGGAAGATGAGCAGAACGAACCAGTAGACGATCTTGCCGATGAGGGTGGAAATGGGCACTTGTATGCCGACCCGGCCCAGCATTTTGGTCAGGCCGGTACCGGCCATGAGGCGGTCCAGGCCGAATTTGGCCAGCAGTTTGGAGAGCAGTGTATCGAGCAGCTTGGCTACCACGAAACCGAGCAGCACCACGACCAGTGCGCCGAACAGGTTAGGGATGAAGTTCGCCACTTTGGTCCAAAGGGCGGTCATCGCGGTGACCAGGCTCTGGGTCCAGAGATCGAGTTCCATATTCAATCGGCCTTATCTGCTTTGCTGCCAGTGGCAGCGTTGCGGGAAGTGTGTCGACGCACCGGCGCGACATGCGCCGAGCCATTGTTCACGGCGATCAGCAGCGCCTGGCTCCAGCGGCCAAGCAAGCTGAACAGATCACCCGCACCGACCTGGCGGTTGGCGGTTTTCAGCACGCGGCCCAAGCAGGCAGCGTCATCCCGGTCGTCCCGGTCGTTGCCGGAGGGTGACGCCTTGAGCAGGTCGCGCAGGGATTCTTCAAACGGATCGTGCATGTGCACCTCGCGCAGTGTCAGCTAGAGACGAGATGGCCCGGCGATGGGTCACACATCCGATTGGCACGAATGTTTCGAATGGTGTGATGTTCGCCTGCAGCCCACCCACGCGTCACACCCACCGCAACCGGCGGAACAACCACCACTGCCCCACCGCCAGCCCCAGCACCACAATGCAGGCGAACAGGAAGCCGTAGGGGTTTTGCGCCCCCGGAATGCCACCGACGTTGATGCCCAGCAACCCCGTGATGAAGCTCATCGGCAGAAAGATGCAGGTGATGATGCCAAAGCGGTACATGGTGCGGTTCATCCGCTCGCTACGGCGACGGTCTTCGCTCTCCAGCACCAGCGCGGCGCGCTCGCGGGTCAGCTCCAGCTCCTCCAGATAGCGGATCAGGCTGTTGTTCAGCTCGTTCCAGTAATCGGCATCGGCATAGGCGAACCAGCTCCACTTGCTGCGTGATAACTGGGCATAGATTTCCCGTTGCGGGGCCAGGAATCGGCGCAACCCGGCGGCCCGCCGACGGATCTGCTGCAGGCTGCCTTGTTCGGGGGTATACCGTTCGTCGGATTCAACCTTTTCTTCTTCCAGGTCGACCAGTTCGGCGAGGTCACTGACCAGGCCCTGCACCTTTTCGGTCAGCAGTTCCCCCATCAGCAGCAGCAGCTCGGATGCGGATGTGGGCCCCCTGCCCTGTTCCAGTAGCTGGAGCACCTCGTCGCTGGCGCGCAGGGGCCGCAAGCGCAGCGAGATGACCCGCTGCGCCTCGGCGAAAATGCGCACCGAGACCATGTCTTCCGGCTCGGCACCCGGGTTCAGGTTGACCCCACGCAAGAACAGCAGCAGCTGTTCATCGGCCATGGGCAGCAAGCGCGGGCGGGTGTTTTCCTCCAGCAGCAGCTCGCAGGCGAACTCGCTGAGGCCGCTTTCATTCAGCAGCCAGGTACGGGTTTGCGGATGGCTGCGGTCCCAGTGCAGCCACAGGCTCTGCTGGGGCTGCAATTGCAGGTCGGCCAGTTCGGTACGGGCAATCGGGCGCGCGCCGCCTTTGCCATCGAGCACCAGGGCGTGCACCAGCCCCCACTGCGCGTTGTCTTCCTCGAACATCAAAGCTCCATCAGCGCGTGCGGCGCATCACTCCGGCATTTTCAGCGGGCTTGGCGACACCAGCACGCCATTGTTGTCGGCGTACACATACTCGCCCGGGCGGAACGTCACGCCGGCGAAGGTCACTGCCACGTTGAGGTCACCGATGCCGCGCTTGTCGGTCTTCATAGGGTGGCTGGCCAGCGCCTGCACGCCGACGTCGGTCTGGATCAATACATCGACGTCGCGTACGCAGCCGTAGATCAACAAGCCTTCCCAGC
Source organism: Pseudomonas sp. TJI-51 (assembly GCF_000190455.2). Lineage (NCBI taxonomy): Bacteria > Pseudomonadati > Pseudomonadota > Gammaproteobacteria > Pseudomonadales > Pseudomonadaceae > Pseudomonas > Pseudomonas sp. TJI-51. The sequence goes on along the minus strand of NZ_AEWE02000017.1, from coordinate 17,797 downwards.
CGTTTCTGGCAGCCTTCTCGGCAAGCATATCCCCCAGCAATGCCCGACGCAGCGACCCACCGCCATCGACTACCAGCACCTTGCCTTTGCCATCGAGTTCGACCTGCTCCTTGACCAGCGAGTTGTCCTCGAAGCACTTGATGGTGACGATCTGGCCGCCAAACGAATCGCGGCCACCGAAGTTGCTGAACATCGGTTCCAGCACCTGAACCAGGTCCGGGTAGGCGTCACACAGGTCGGGCGTTACGTAATGCTGCATGGGAAGCTCCTGTCAGTCACAACGAAAGCGGGTATCGGCCAAGGCTACACCGTAGAGCCCATTGCAGTCATCCGGGACTAGGTAGTCATGTGTGTTTTGCCTGTGCCGGCCCTATCGCCGGCAAGCCGGCTCCCACAGGATTGTCACAGGTTCGCAGGCTTGTGCAGTACCTGTAGGAGCGGGCGCGCCCGCGAAGAGGCCAGCACAGGCGACGCAAACTCAGCTGACCGGCACAGGCTCTGCAACCACTGTAGACGCATGCACCGGCAACAGCGGGTTACGCAGCCAGCGCTCCACCAGCGGCCACACCTGCACCTGCGCAGCCTTGCTCACCAGCATGTCGACATGCCCGAAGGCTTCAAAACCTTCTTCACGCCCCAGCCGCAGGAACTGCTTGCGCTCGCCCCCCACCTGCTCGAACAGCTTGCGGCAGGCCCACACCGGGTCCTGGAAGTCGCCGGCGCCGGCCACTGCCAACAGCGGCACATCCACCTCGGCCAGCCCTGCCCACCAATCCTGCTTCTTGTCGCCAAAACGCCCGAACAAGCCATGCCAGCGCAGGCTTTCCAGGGCCAGCCCCAGGGGTTCGTCCTCTGGCCCACGCTTGAAGCGCGGCCCGGAAATCTGCCCCCAGCGCTTGAGCAGCCACTTCGCGCCCCAGGCCACTGGCGGGACTTTCAACGGCCAGTACACACGGCTGACCTGTGTGCCGAACAGGGCCACGCTCGCGACCTGGTCGGCGGTCAGAAAACCGCCACCCAAGGCTGCCACCAAGGTTGTTCCACCCAGTGAGTGGCCCACCCAGTGCGGCGCCTGGCCGGCTTTTTCGCGCACGAAGGCGTTGATGGTTGGCAGGTCGTCCCGGGCATAGCCGGCTACGCTATTGTGGCGCCAGGCTGTATTGCGTGGCGACAGGCCGTGGCCACGCATTTCCGGGATCCATACGTCGAAACCGGCCCGAGCCAGATAGGCCCCCAGGCCGATGCCCTTGGGCGAATACCAGAAACGCCGGTTGGAAAAACTGCCATGCAGCAGAATCACCGGCACGCCATGGGCGTGCTCCTGGTCGGCCAGCCCCAGGCGGGTAACGGCCAATTCCACACTGGGATCAGGGCTGTTGCCGGCCTTGATCCGGTACACGTCTTCACTGAGGTCGCCGCGGCGCTCGGCACTGAGCAAGGCCACGGGAAATAAACGGCTACTGCTTTGCATAAGGTTGCTTGGTGCACAAAAAAGGGCGGGATCCATTGCTGGAACTCGCCCTGGAAAAAACCAGGCGGGGGCACGCCAGACGCCCCCCGCGTTTTATTGCGTCAGGCTGCGCCCTGGCCTTCGGCGAGGAAGAACCAGGTTTCGAGTACCGAGTCGGGGTTCAGCGACACGCTTTCGATGCCCTGCTCCATCAGCCACTTGGCCAGGTCCGGGTGGTCCGAAGGGCCCTGGCCGCAGATGCCGATGTACTTGCCAGCCTTGTTGCACGCGGCAATGGCGTTGGCCAGCAGCTTCTTCACGGCCGGGTTACGCTCGTCGAACAGGTGGGCAATGATGCCCGAGTCACGGTCCAGGCCCAGGGTAAGCTGGGTCAGGTCGTTGGAGCCGATCGAGAAGCCGTCGAAGTACTCCAGGAATTCCTCGGCGAGAATGGCGTTGGACGGCAGCTCGCACATCATGATCACGCGCAGGCCGTTGTCGCCACGGGCCAGGCCGTTTTCGGCCAGCAGGTCGACGACCTGGCTGGCCTCGCCCAGGGTACGCACGAAGGGCACCATGATTTCAACGTTGGTCAGGCCCATCTCGTTGCGCACGCGCTTGAGCGCGCGGCACTCGAGTTCGAAGCAGTCACGGAACGACTCGCTGATGTAGCGCGAGGCACCGCGGAAGCCCAGCATCGGGTTCTCTTCTTCCGGCTCGTACAGCTTGCCGCCGATCAGGTTGGCGTACTCGTTGGACTTGAAGTCCGACAGGCGCACGATGACCTTTTTCGGGTAGAAGGCCGCGGCCAGGGTGCTGATGCCCTCGACCAGTTTCTCGACGTAGAAGCCGACCGGGTCGTCGTAGCCGGCAATGCGCTTGTCGACGCTGTCCTTGAGGTCGGCAGGCAGGCCTGCGTAGTTCAGCAGTGCCTTGGGGTGCACGCCGATCATGCGGTTGATGATGAATTCCAGGCGCGCCAGGCCCACGCCTGCGTTGGGCAACTGGGCAAAATCGAAGGCCCGGTCCGGGTTGCCGACGTTCATCATGATCTTGAACGGCAGCTCGGGCATGGCATCGACCGAGTTCTGCTTGACGTCAAAGCCCAGTTCACCCTCGAAGATGAAGCCGGTGTCGCCTTCGGCGCAGGAAACCGTGACGCCCTGGCCGTCTTTGAGCACCTGGGTGGCGTTGCCGCAACCGACCACGGCCGGAATACCCAGCTCACGGGCAATGATCGCCGCGTGGCAGGTACGGCCGCCGCGGTTGGTGACAATGGCGCTGGCGCGCTTCATTACCGGTTCCCAGTCCGGGTCGGTCATGTCGGAAACCAGCACGTCGCCTGGCTGCACCTTGTCCATTTCCGATACATCGTGGATCACGCGGACCTTGCCGGCGCCGATGCGCTGGCCGATGGCACGGCCTTCGACCAGTACCGTGCCCTTTTCTTTCAGCAGGTAGCGCTCCATGACATTGGCGCTGGAGCGGCTTTTCACGGTTTCAGGGCGGGCCTGGACAATGTACAGCTTGCCGTCGTCACCGTCCTTGGCCCATTCGATATCCATCGGGCGCTGGTAGTGCTGCTCAATGATCATCGCCTGCTTGGCCAGTTCGCTGACCTCGGCGTCGCTCAGGCAGAAGCGCGCACGTTCGGCGCGGTCGACTTCCACGGTTTTCACCGAACGGCCGGCCTTGGCTTCGTCGCCATAGACCATCTTGATCGCCTTGCTGCCCAGGTTGCGGCGCAGGATAGCCGGGCGGCCAGCCTGCAGGGTGTTCTTGTGCACATAGAATTCGTCAGGGTTGACCGCACCCTGTACCACGGTTTCACCCAGGCCATAGGCGCCGGTGATGAACACCACGTCGCGGAAGCCCGATTCGGTATCGAGGGTGAACATGACACCGGCGGTGCCGGTTTCGGAACGAACCATGCGCTGCACACCGGCAGACAGGGCGACCAGTTTGTGATCGAAGCCCTGGTGCACGCGGTAGGCAATGGCACGGTCGTTGAACAGCGAAGCGAACACTTCCTTGGCCGCGCGGATCACGTTGTCCACGCCGCGGATGTTGAGGAACGTTTCCTGCTGGCCGGCGAACGAGGCGTCCGGCAAGTCTTCAGCAGTGGCAGAGGAGCGCACGGCAACGGCCATGTTGTCGTTGCCAGCGGCCATTTCGGCAAACGCCGTACGGATTCCCGAATCCAGACGCGCCGGGAAGTCGGCTTCCATGACCCACTGGCGGATCTGCGCGCCGGTCTTGGTCAGGGCGTTGATGTCATCCACGTCGAGGGCGTCGAGCGCCGCATGGATTCGGTCGTTGAGGCCACTCTGCTCGAGAAAATCGCGGTACGCCTGCGCCGTAGTGGCAAAGCCGCCCGGCACCGATACACCAGCACCGGCAAGGTTGCTGATCATCTCGCCCAGGGATGCGTTCTTGCCCCCCACATGCTCCACATCATGGACGCCGAGCTTATCGAGGGAAACTACGTACTCTACCAAGGTGATCTCTCCACTAACTGTGTTGGAAAAGCTCAAAGGGCGCCCGCCTGTCCGCTATGACTTGGCCGGGCGTTTGTGGCCTGTACCTGGAAAATAGGCTTTGCAAATGTGGCAGAATGTCGACAGCCGCATTCGGCAAACCGAACTTATCATATCCAAGAATCTTCATCAGCTTAAGGCCCAGGTCGCAAATGAAACGAACCGCGTTCTTCATCTCCGATGGCACCGGTATCACAGCCGAAACCTTGGGCCAGAGTCTGCTCGCGCAATTCGAGAGCATCCCGTTCAACAAATTCACCCGGCCGTACATCGATTCGCCCGAGAAGGCGCGGACCATGGTCCAGCAGATCAATGCCGCGGCCGAGCGTGACGGGGTGCGCCCGATCATCTTCGACACCATCGTCAACCAGGACATACGTGAGATCCTGGCCACGTCGAATGGCTTCATGATCGACATCTTTTCGTCGTTTTTATCCCCACTGGAGCAGGAATTGACCGCCCATTCGTCGTATTCAGTGGGTAAGTCCCATTCGATCGGCGGCAATTCCAACTACATGGAACGCATCGAGGCGGTGAACTTCGCCCTGGACAACGACGACGGCGCGCGCACGCACTACTACGACAAGGCCGACCTGATCCTGGTGGGTGTGTCGCGCTGCGGCAAGACCCCAACCTGCCTGTACATGGCCATGCAGTTTGGCATCCGCGCCGCCAACTACCCCCTGACCGAAGACGACATGGAACGCCTGCAGTTGCCGGCAGTGCTGAAAAAGCACCACAATAAGCTGTTCGGCCTGACCATCGACCCTGACCGCCTCACGGCCATCCGCCACGAGCGCAAGCCCAACAGTCGTTACTCAAGCTTTGCCCAGTGCGAGTTCGAGGTGCGCGAGGTGGAGAGTTTGTTCCGCCGGGAGAACATTCCCAACATCAATTCCACGCATTTTTCGGTGGAAGAGATCTCGGCGAAGATCCTGGTGGAGAAAGGCGTGGAGCGGCGGTTCAAGTAGGAGAGCTTCAAGCTTCAAGCTTCAAGCTTCAAGCTTCAAGCTTCAAGAAAAAGCGGGGGCTGTGTACGCGATCTAAACGGTGCTAAAGCCAGAAGCTGCAAGCGAAACCAGTGAGCTCCGCTTGCAGCTTGCAGCTTAAGAAGGCACCACCGCTGCCTGCCCGCTCATGGCCAGGTCGACCAGCTCGCGGTTGGCCACCGCATACATCGCATAGTCGTTGCCGCTGGCATTGCGCAGGTCGTCGAGCATCGCGCGCCAGCGCTCTACCATCACCCGGTGCTGCTCGGCCCACAGCGCCACGCGGGCGTCCATGTCTTGCGGCCCGTCGGCCATTTGCAGGACCGAAATGGTGATCGCCCGCTGCTGCAAGTCGATGTCGTCACGGAAGGCCTCGCGGGCCAGCGCCTGCCAGTTGTTTTCCACCGGCAGGTTGCTGATTTCCTGCAGGTACCAGATCAGGTCCAGCGCGCTGCCCACGGCGAAGAACGCCTTGGCCACCTGCGCCGGCTCATGCCCGGTAACGTCAGCCGCTTCGATGATCGGCAGCAACGTGTACAGGTGGCTGGTACCGGCCACCATGCGCGCCAGCAGTTCCGGCACGCCAGCCTCGACGAAGCCCTGGTAGCGCACCATCCAGCGTTCGCGGGTCGGGCCTTCGAGCAACTCATCCAACTTGAGCCCGAGCTGCGCGATTTTCGGCCCGAAGTGCGCGGTGTCGCGCCCGGCGTCCTGCTCGTTGCGGCGGCTGCGCAGGAACCAGCGGGTTGCACGGCGGCCCAGGCGCATCAGCTCATCCATCAACGTGAGCTGGACCTCCGCCGGCACCTGGTAGTCGAGGGCCTCGATCTGGCGGAACCAGTGCGGCAGGTGGAAGATGTCGCGCACGATCACGTAAGCCCCGGCCACGTTGGCTGGGCTCATGCCAGTCGACTCCTTCAGGCGCTGGACGAAGGTGATGCCCATATTGTTGACCAGGTCGTTGGCGATCTGGGTGCTGACGATTTCACGCTTCAGGCGGTGGCGGCGCATGGATTCGGCGAACTTGCTGACCAGCGACGGCGGGAAGGCGGTTTCCATGTCGCGCGTCAGGTAGTCGTCGTCGGGCACCTGCGACTTCAGCAACTGCTCCTTGAGGTCGATCTTGCTGTACGAGATCAGCACCGACAGCTCGGCACGGGTAAGGCCATGGCCGGCGGCCAGGCGTTCGGCCAGTTGCTCCTCGGACGGCAGGAACTCGATGGCACGGTCCAGTTTGCCCCGCGCCTCCAGGTCAGCCATCAGGCGCTTGTACTCGGCAATGCGTTCACGGGCGCGGCGGGCGGCCAGCGACAACGCCTGGGTCTGCTTGTAGTTGTTGCCCAGCACCAGGCTGGCGACTTCATCGGTCATGCTGCCGAGCAGCTGGTTACGCTGCTTCTCGGTCATGTCGCCACCCTGCACCACTTCATTGAGCAGGATCTTGATATTGACCTCGTGGTCAGAGCAGTCCACGCCGCCGGCGTTGTCGATGAAGTCGGTGTTGGTCGCCCCGCCGTGCAGGCCGAACTCCACCCGGCCAAGCTGGGTCATGCCCAGGTTGCCACCCTCGCCCACCACCTTGCAGCGCAGCTCGTTGCCGTTGACCCGCAGCGCGTCGTTGGCCTTGTCGCCGACGTCGGCGTGGCTTTCGCTGCTGGCCTTGACGTAGGTGCCGATCCCACCATTCCACAGCAGATCGACCGGGGCCTTGAGCAACGCGTTCAGCAACTCGGTCGGGGTCAGGCGGTCGGCTTCGATGGCGAAGCGTTCCTTCATCTGCGGGCTGATGGCAATGCTCTTGGCGCTGCGCGGGAAGATGCCACCGCCTTCGGACATGATGCTGGTGTCGTAGTCGGTCCAGGCCGAGCGCGGCAGGTCGAACAGGCGCTTGCGCTCGGCGAAGCTGGAAGCCGGCTCGGGGTTGGGGTCGATGAAGATGTGCAGGTGGTTGAACGCGGCCACCAATTGCAGCTTGTCGGACATCAGCAGGCCGTTGCCGAATACGTCGCCGGCCATGTCCCCCACACCGATGACGGTGATCGGGTCTTCCTGCACGTTGATGCCGCGCTCACGGAAGTGCCGCTGCACGCCGACCCAGGCGCCGCGCGCGGTAATGCCCATTTTCTTGTGGTCGTAGCCGGCGGAACCGCCCGAGGCGAAGGCGTCGCCCAGCCAGAAGCCGTAGTCGATGGCAATGCCGTTGGCGATGTCGGAGAAGGTCGCGGTGCCCTTGTCGGCCGCCACCACCAGGTACGGGTCGTCATCATCGTGGCGCACCACGTTGGCCGGCGGCACCACGCCGCCATCCTTGAGGTTGTCGGTGATGTCGAGCAAGCCGGAAATGAAGATGCGGTAGCACGCCACGCCTTCGGCCGCGATCTCGTCACGGCTGCCGCCCAGCGGCAGGCGCCGCGGCAGGAAGCCGCCCTTGGCACCCACCGGCACGATCACCGAGTTCTTCACCTGCTGGGCCTTGACCAGGCCGAGCACTTCGGTACGGAAGTCTTCTTCGCGGTCGGACCAGCGCAGGCCGCCACGGGCTACGTTGCCAAAGCGCAGGTGCACGCCCTCGACCCGCGGCGAATAGACGAATATCTCGAACTTGGGCACCGGCTTGGGCAGCTCGGGAATCAGCCGCGGGTTGAACTTGAAGCTGAAATACGACTTGTTCTGGCCGTTGGCGTCCGGTTGGTAGAAGTTGGTGCGCAGGGTGGCCTTGATCAGGTCCAGGTAGCGGCGCAGGATGCGGTCTTCGTTGAGTACCTGCACCTCGTCCAGCGCGGTCAGAATGGCCTGTTCCAGGCGCTGCTGCTTGTCGTCCAGGTCGTCCTGGGTCAGCTTGCGCGCCAGGTAGAAGCGGGTCTTGAACAGCCGGGTCAACTCACGGGCGATGTCGGTGTGGTTGTTCAGGGTGCTGGCGATGTAGCCAAGGTCGAAGCCCAGGCGGATCTGCTTGAGGTAACGGGCGTAGGCACGCAGCAGTGCCACGTCGCGCCAAGGCAGGCCGGCGGTCAGTACCAGGCGGTTGAAGGCATCGTTCTCGGCATCGCCGCGCACGATATGGATGAACGCGTCCTGCAGGGTGTCATTGAGCTGCTGGATATCCAGGCTAAGGCCTTCGCTGTAGGTGAAGGCGAAGTCGTGGATCCAGTACTCACGGCCACTGGCATGGCGCAGCCGGTATGGGAACTCGCCGAGTACGCGCAGGCCGAGGTTTTCCAGAATCGGCAACACATCGGACAGCGCCAGCGGCGTGTCCACGTGGTACAGCTTGCAGTGCAGGATGCGCTCGCCGACCTGGGTCAACGGCTGGTAGAAGCTCATCGCCAGGGGCTTGCCTTCCGACAGGTTGAGCACGTGCTGCAGGTCGACCACCGCCGAGTGGGCGGCGAAACGCTCGCGGTAGCCCGCCGGGAAGCCGGTGGGGAAGTCGGCCAGGATGTTGGTGCCCTGGGCTTCGCCGAAGTTCTCCACGACCAGCGCAGAATAGTCGTCGCGCCACGAGCGGCAGGCCTGCACCACTTCGCGCTCCAGCTGCTGCGGGTCGATGTCGATGCGGTTTTTCGGGTCGACCCGCAGAATCAACTGCACGCGGGCCAGCACCGACTCGGAGAAGAACGTCCAGAACTCGCAGTCGCTGGCCTTCAGGCGCTCCATCAATACCTGCTGGATCTTCTGCCGCACTTCGGTGGAGTAGATTTCCCGCGGCACGTAGGCCAGGCAGTAGCAGAAGCGGCCGTACGGGTCCTTGCGCAGGAACACGCGGATCTTGTTGCGCTCCTGGATCTGCACGATCGCCATGACCGTGGTGAACAGCTCGTCGATCGGCGTCTGGAACAGGTCGTCGCGCGGCAGCACCTCCAGCACCTGGGCCAGCTCCTTGCCCAGGTGAGCCTTGGGATCGAAGCCCGAGCGGCGCTCCACTTCCGCGACCTTGCCGCGGATATACGGAATGGCATGCACGCTTTCGCCGTACACCGACGAGGTGTACAGGCCCATGAAGCGGTGCTCCTTGATGACCTTGCCGTCGGCGTCCAGCTGGCGGATCGAGACGTAGTCCGGATAGGCCGGGCGGTGCACGCGGCTGGGCAGCGCGGCCTTGGCGAACGACAGCAGCAGCGGCTCGTTGAGGTAAGCCACGGCGTAGTCTTCGATGCGCAGTTCGTCGGCCGTCAGGCCCACACGCAGGCGGCGCGGCAGGCCGAGGAACGACTGTTCGTCGTAGACCATCTGGCCGCCATCGGCGGTGCTGGCAACGGTGAATTCCTCATAGCCGAGGAAGGTGAAGTGGTTGTCCAGCAGCCACTCGAGGAAGGCCTTGACCTCGCCCTTCTCGTTTTGCGCCGGGCCGAACGCGGTTTGCTCCACCTTGGCGAGCACTTCCTGCAGCTTGGCTTTCATCGGCTCGAAGTCGGCAACCGCCACCCGAACCTCAGCCAGCACCTGTTCGATCTCGCGGGTCAACACGGCCAGTTCGGCGGCGTTGGCGCAGCGGTCGATCTCCAGGTACATCAGCGACTCGTGCTGCACCCCCTCGCCCCGGCTGCCCTTGGGCAGCAGCTCCAGCAGCTCGCCGTTGGCGCCCCGGCGCACGCTGAGCACGGTGGTTTGCAGGGTGTGGATGCTATAGCCGCGGCGGTTGAGCTCGGTACGTACCGAGTCGACGAGGAACGGCAGGTCGTGGTGCAGCACCTCGACCACGGTGTGGGTCGACTGCCAGCCGTTGCGTTCGTAATCGGGGTTGTACACGCGTACTTGCGGGGACTGGGGGTCAAAACGCTCGATGATGCGCCAGGCCGACAGGGTGCAGCCGGCCAGGTCGGAAAGCCTGCGCTGGGTGAGTTCGTCCAGAGAGATGATGCCGAAGAACTGATCGGCGAACAGCGCCACTTGTGGCAGGGACTGTTCGCTGATGTGCTGCGCCAGGGCCGCTTGCAGTTGGTGCTGGAAGTCGGCTTTGCTGGCTGCGGTGAAGAACGCCATCTGTGGTACTCCGCTTGGGCTTTGTAATAGTTGAAGCGTCGCTGCGTGCGCCATTTACGGATCAACGATAGCCAACCCGTGGCAAGGCGGACGGTAAAAACCAGAGGTGGAACGTGCGCAGGCACGCCCGGGCTTGGCGAAGCTTAACGACTGATCGGTCATCAAGGCTTGCAGCGCTGCGACAATTTCGGTCAAGGGGCGGTAACTTTACGTTTATGCATGTAGCCAAGACTGTCAGAATTCCCTTCCGTTTCCTTTGATCCGAGCCTGCTCATGCAAATCAACACCGCCCTGCTGTTCGCCACCCCTTGCGATGACGAGGAAGACAACATGGCGACCCTGTGCTGCCACAGCGACAAGGGCCAGATGTTCCTGCTTACCCGCTACCCGGACGAAGACACCGTCGACCTGACCCTGGATGACGAGCCGTCGACGCTGGACGGGCTGAAAGTGACCTTGAGTGCCAAGCGCCTGCTGATCGAAGTGGCCGCCGGTGACCGCGATGCGCTGAAGGGGGATGAGGTGCTGGAAATCAACCTGACCAGCGACCTCAGTGACCTGGATGAGGTGAAGGAAACCCTGGAGAACATCCTGGCCGGCACTGGCACCTTCGTCTGCGAGCTTTAGGGCTTCACACGCCGCGCGTCGCCCCTGCTCATGCCAGCGCTTGTTGCATTGCTTTAGCCTGCGCCCGCAATGCCTCACAAAACGGCTCCACCGCAGCCGAAGCCGGCCGATGATCCGGGCGGATCAGCATCACCTGGTATGGCACCGATACCCGCAACGGCCGGATCGGCAGCCCGCCCTGCGCGGCCTCCAGGCCGCTCAGCGGGTTGATGATGGCAACCCCCAGGCCCTGGCGCACCATGGCGCAGACCGAGGCCGCACTGGTCGTCTCGATCACCGTGCGGCGGTTCACACCCGCCGCGCGAAAGTGCTGGTCCAGTTGCTGGCGGTAGGTGTCCAGGCTGGCCAGGTTGATGAAATCGACTTCGTGAAAATCGCTAAACGCCAGCTCGGCCTTGGCCTGCAACGGGTGGTGTTCGGGCAGCACGCACACCATGTTGGCGCTGAACAGCCGCTCCCCATACGCCCCGCGCGGTATCTGCTCGACCTCGGTCAGGCCCAGGTCGTGCTGCTGGGCCACCAGTGACTCCTCCAGCAACGGCGATTCCTGGGCCAGAATGCTCACACTCACCCCCCGGTGCTGCTGGTGAAAGCGCTGGCAGGCCTTGGGCAGCAGGGTTTGCGAGAACAGCGGCAGGCAGGTGATGGCCAACCGGCCTTGCTCGAAATTGCGAATGGCCTGGGCAAAGCGGTCAATCCGCTCCAGCCCGACATAGGCGCGCTCCACCTCCTCGATCAACAGCAGTGCCTGGGCTGTAGGCACCAGCCGCCCACCTTCGCGCTGGAACAGGTTCAGCCCGCTGACCTGCTCCAGCCGGGCCAGCTCGCGGCTGACGGTGGGCTGCGAAGTGAACAGCAGGCGAGCTGCGGCGGTGACGCTGCCCGCCGCCATGATGGCGCGGAACACTTCGATATGGCGAACGGACAATTTCACGGCAACGCCCTGCGTAATGACAGTGGCCATATCAGATATGAATGGCCGACAGAAAAATAGCTATTTTTCTGAATTCCTCCTTTATCGCATCCTGCTTTCCTTCCTGGTATCACCTGAGCGAGTAGCGCCAATATGACAACACCCTTCACCCTCCTGGCCGAGGCAGTGCGCCAACATGGCTCGCCGTTGTGGGCCTACGACACCGGCACCATCGCCGAGCGTGTCGAACAGCTGAAGGTGTTCGACACCGTACGCTTCGCCCAGAAAGCCAACCCCAACCTGCACGTGCTGCGCCTGATGCGCGGCCACGGCCTGGTGCTGGACGCCGTGTCGCTGGGCGAGATGGAGCGGGCCTTCGCTGCCGGCGCCAGCGTTCAGGGCGACCCGGCCGGCGTGGTGCTGACCTGCGATGCACTGGACCGGCCTACCCTGGAGCGGGTGGTGGCAGAAAAGATCGAAGTGAACGCCGGCTCCATCGACATGCTGCGCCAACTGGGCGAGCGCTCCCCTGGCCACCGCGTGTGGGTCCGCATCAACCCCGGCTTTGGCCACGGCCATAGCCGCAAGACCAACACCGGCGGTGAAAACAGCAAGCACGGCATCTGGCATGAGCAGCTGGACGAAGCGCTGGGCGTGATCAAGGCACACGGCCTGCACCTGGTCGGCGTGCACATGCACATTGGCTCGGGCGTGGATTACCAGCACCTGGAACAGGTAGCCCGCTCGATGATCGAGCTGGTCGGCCGCCTGGGGGTGGACATCGAGGCGTTTTCCATCGGGGGCGGGCTTTCCACCCCCTACCGCAGCAGCGACAAGCCGGTCGACCTGCAGCGCTACGCCCAGACCTGGGCAGTGGCACGCAAGGAAATCGAAGCGATGCTCGGCCACCCGGTGCGTATGGAGATCGAACCCGGCCGCTTCCTGGTGGCCGAGTGCGGCTACCTGGTGGCCGAGGTGCGGGCGGTGAAACAGGTGGGGCGCAATACCTTCGTGATGATCGACGCCGGCTTCAATGACCTGATGCGCCCGGCCATGTACGGCGCCTACCACGGCATGACCCTGCTCGATGCCAACGGCCAGCCGGTGGAGCGCCCACGCCAGCCAACCGTGGTGGCCGGGCCGCTGTGCGAGTCGGGTGACGTATTCACCCAGGACGACCAGGAACTCACCCCGCAAGACCTGCCGCAAGCACAGGTGGGCGACCTGCTGGTGATCCACGATGCCGGGGCCTATGGCGCATCGATGTCGTCCAACTACAACAGCCGGCCACTGCTGCCAGAGTTCCTGATCGAGAACGGTGCACTGCGGATGATCCGCCGGCGGCAGACCGTGCAGGACCTGCTGGACTTGGAAGCGGGCCTTTAAGCACTCTTCTGCCGGCTAGGCCATACCGCCCATGTAGTGCTCCAGGCGGCCGCGCAGCCAGCGCTCGGCCGGGTCATTGTCGGTAGTGCTCAGCCAGACCATGGCCAGCTCCAGCGCCGTGGCGGCGAACGGCAGTTGCTCGGCCTGCAGGTTGCCCCAGCGCTCCATCCCCTGGGCCGCGTAATCGGGGCAGCAGGCCAGCAGTTCGGTACCGGCCAGGATCGCCGGCAGCGTACTGAATTGCGGCACCGACAACACCACCTGGCGTTCGCGCCCCAACTCCTTGAGCCAGTCATCGACTACACCGTGGGTATTGGCCGTAGGCGAGACCTGAACGTGCGGGCGGGCGCAGAACTCATCCAACGTCAACGCCCTGGTGGATTTGTCGGCGCGCACCACCCTGGCCTGCATGCTGCGCAATACCTTGCGCTTGGCATTGGCCGGCAGGCCCCGGGTCTGGCTGATGCCGACCGTGACGTCACCCGCCGCCAGCAAGTCGGGAATGCGCCAGTAATCCACGTGCTGCACGACCACCACCACGTTCGGCGCCTCGACCCGCAGCGCCCGCAACAACGGCGGCAACAGCCCGGACTCGACGTCATCGGACAAACCGATGCGAAAGGTCATCTTGCTGGAAAGTGGGTCGAAGTCGTGGGTCAGGCTAAGGGCCACAGACATCGCATCCAGGGCCGGGGTGAGGTGCTTGATCACTTCCTGGGCGCGGGCCGATGGCTCCATGCGGTTGCCCACACGGATCAGCAACGGGTCATTGAACATCGCCCGCAACCTCGCCAGCGCAGCGCTGACCGTAGGTTGGGCGACGAACAGCTTTTCTGCGGCGCGGGTAAGGTTGCGCTCCTGCATCAGCGCTTCGAACACCACCATCAGGTTGATATCGGCTTTGCGCAGTTCGTTGCGGTTCATTGGCGCTCCCGGCCCATTGTAGTTGTGCTTGCTCGATTTCAGCACTGACAAGCACCCTGGTCGAGTCAACGTTGGTAGATAACCTGGCAGGGCGGCCCCTGGCGGCGACCCGATTGCCCGACAGCGGACAGTCCGGTTACCCTTCCTTCTCCTCCCCTCACGGCCGCCCCAGCCGTGCTCCGCCCAGGCTCCCACCGCGATGAACCGTAAAGCTGACCCGCCACCGTCCGACTGGGTAATCCGCAGCGACCAGCCGGGCGGCATCGAGCGTATCGAAGCCTGGTTCGGCAGCCACGGTTACGACCCGCATCGCCACGATACCTACTCGGTCGGGCGAACCCTGGCCGGCGTGCAAAGCTTCCATTACAAGGGCTCGCTGCGCCACGGCATACCCGGCAACACCCTGGTGCTGCACCCGGACGAGCTGCATGACGGCATGGCCGGCACCAACGCAGGCTTTCGCTACCGCATGGCTTACGTAGACCCGGCCCTGATCCAGAACGTGCTGGGTGGCCAGCCGCTGCCCTTCATCGCTGGCGGGCTGTCCAGCGACCCACGGCTGTACCAGGCCAGCGAGGCACTGGTACAGGCCGTGGACCACCCGTTGGAGCCGCTGGAGCAGCAGGACGCCCTGTACGACCTGGCCATGGCCTTGTTGGCGGTCGGCGGCAAACCACGCGGGCGCAAGCGCCTGGATTACCAAGCCGCCGAGCGGGCCCGGGCTTTCATCATGGCGCACCTGCACCAGAGCATTACCCTGGACATGCTCGAACAGGCCAGCGGCCGCGAGCGCTGGAGCCTGTCGCGTGATTTTCGCACGCTGTACGGCACCAGCCCCTACCGCTTCGTCACCTTGCGCCGCCTCGACTGTTTGCGGCGCATGGTGGTCGACGGCTTCAGCCTGGTCGATGCGGCCCTTGCTGCCGGCTTTCATGACCAGAGCCACATGACCCGGCATTTCACCCGTTGCTATGGGGTGCCGCCCTTGCGTTGGCTGGAGCGCCTGCGCCCCACCCGCTGACTTGCAGGATCGTACAAGATGCGCCTGTTGCAGACCGTTAGGCTGGCCACTCCACTCAACGAGGAATTGTCATGTCTGAAGCCCGTATCCCCTCCCAGCCTGCCAACCTGCTGCACAAAGCGTCGCTGATCGAGCAGCAGTGGAGCCCCAGGGTCGTTGCCGAAATGAACGACTACCAGTTCAAGGTGGTGCGCATTGAAGGCGAATTCATCTGGCACGCACACCCGGAAACCGACGAAGCATTTCTGGTGCTGGAGGGTGTTTTGCGCATCGATCTGCCCGATGGCTGTGTGTACGTCAACCCCGGTGAGCTGTATGTCGTGCCGCGCGGTATCGAACACAGGACAGCCGCAGAGGGCGAAGCGAAACTGATGATGATCGAGCCCCGCGGCATTCTGAACACCGGGCATGAAGGCGGCGAGCGCACCGCGGTCAATGATGTCTGGATCTGACAAGAGAAGCCGCGTTATTTGTTGTGCGTAGTACTCGCCTGGCAATAATTCCCCACGTTCAACTGCCAAACAGCCATTTTGCGTCTTGGTCACACCTTTTCCATGCCTACCATCGCAACCCGATGAAAATCCACCGCCGTATAATTGGATCCAATATCGAGGATGCCTTGAATGCGAACACTGGAAATGGACTACGGCCACGGCGACCAGGTCGCCAGCCATTGCCACGCTGAAGACCAGCTGATCTATGCCGCCAGCGGGGTAATGCGCGTCAGCAGCGCGGGAGGCGACTGGGTGATCCCCGGCGGGCATGCACTGTGGGTGCCTGCCGGGGTCAGCCACGCCATCCGCATGCAGGGCGTGGTGAGCATGCGCACGTTGCTGCTCGACGCCGGCATCGCGTGCTGCCAGGTCATCGTGGTATCCGGCTTGCTGCGCGAACTGATCCTGGCCGCGTCACGCATGCTCGACCGGCGTGACGGCGAGCATGCGCGGGCATTGATCCTGAACGAGTTGTCCGCCGCTCGGCGCATCCATGCCTTCGTGCCCACGCCCTCGCACCCGCGCTTGCGTGCTTGGTGCGAGGGCTTTCTCCAGGACCCGGCCCAGGACCTGACGCTGGCGCAGTGTGGCGCGCAGTTGAACCTGAGTGCGCGCAGCGTGGCGCGGCTGTTTCAACGCGAACTGGGCATGTCGTATGGCGAGTGGCGCGCCCGCGCACGGGTAATGCTCAGCCAGCAATGCCTGGCGCAGGGGCAGCCGATTCTCAACGTGGCGCTGGAGCACGGTTACCAAAGTGCAAGCGCGTTCACCGCCATGTTCAAGCGCATCCTCGGCTACGCGCCGAGTGACTGGCAGCACAACCTCACACGCGGTCACTGAACAGCAGGTTGTCCCGCTTGCGCGCAGGCTTGTCCTGCTTGCGACAGCGCCGCTTCCCCATCCCTGGTTAACCTCGCATCACCCTCTTCAAGTGGCCTGTGTGATGCCTTTACTGCACTTTTCTCCCTTCACTGCCCGGCTGGGCGCCACGCTCGCCGTGCTGGGTGCCCTCACGGCGTGCACGCGGCAGCAGGCCCCCGCCGCGCCGCCACCCGTGCTGCAGGCAAACCCGCTGGCAGACCTGCCGGCGGGGGTCAGCCAGCAGCCGTTACCCGCGCAATGGTGGGCGCTGTTCCAGGACCCGCAACTCAACCACTGGGTACAGCTGGCCCTGGCGCATAACCAGGACCTGGCCCAGGCAGACGCCACTGTGCAGGCCATGCTGGCGGGTATCGGTGAATTCGACGCGCGCCGCTGGCCCGCCACTACGGTGGAGGTTGGCGCAACCTATGGCAAGAGCGCCGATGACCAGACCCTGGCCGAGGCCACTGACAGCCATGCGCCGTCACAATGGCAATTCAGCCCCGGCATCGAGCTGGCCTACCAGGTGGATGTCTGGGGCCAGGTACGTGCGGCCATCGAGCGTGCCCGCGCTCAAGCCGATGCCAGCGCTGCAGCACGGGACCTGGTACGCCTGCAGGTGGTCACCCAGACCAGCCGCGCCTACCTGGCTCAATGCGTGTATGGCGCACGCCTGGCCCAGGCCAGGCAGTCGTTGCAAAGCCTCGAGCGCAGCGTGCAATTGAGTGAACGCCAGCAACAGGCCGGCGTGGCAACGGCGCTCGACAGCGAGCGCCTGCTGGGCTTGCGTGAGCAGGTGCGGGCGCAACTGCCGATGCTCGTTGCCAGGCGGCAAATGGCGCTCTACGAACTGGCCATGCTCAGTGGCCAGGCGGCTGCGGCACCGGTAGGCGACTGCAGCGCCATCCCCACGGTGTCGGTGCCGCTACCGCTTGGCGATGGGTGGCGCCTGCTCGAGCGAAGGCCGGATCTGCGCCAGGCAGAACGGGAACTGCGCGCTGCTGCGCTGGAGACCGAAATCGCCCGGGCGGACCTGTACCCGAAGGTCAGCTTCGGCGCCTCGTTGACCTCCTCCGCCGCTCACCTGGCCGACCTCGGCGACAGCCGCGCGGTGATGTTCGGGATCGGCCCGCTGATTCACTGGCAGTTCCCCAACCTGAAGGCCAATCGCGCGCGCGTTGGCAAGGCCCGAGCATTGCAGCAGGCGCAGGTCGCCCGCTACCAGGGCGTGGCATTGAATGCGCTGAAGGACGTGCGCCAGGCGCTGGCGCGTTACGCCGGTGAGCGGCAGCGTCTGCAGGTACTGGAGGCAGCGCTTGGCCATAGCGAGCGGGGCTTTGCCCTGGCCCAGAACAACTACCGCGCCGGCACGGTGGACGGCCTGGCATTGCTCGACAGCGAACGCGAACTGATCCGCTTGCGCGCCAGCCAGGTCGAGGCCCAAGGGCGTCTGGCGCAGGCACAGGTCAACCTGTTCCGCGCGCTGGGTGGGCGGTGGTAGCGCGCAGCAACAACCCACAGGGACCGCGCTGGGCCGAGAGCCTTTTCAATGATTAGGGAGTCGCTGCCCTGTAACAAACGCCAAGGCCAGCGCGGTCCCTGTGGGAGATTC
>NZ_AEWE02000169.1:0-15317 GCF_000190455.2 Pseudomonas sp. TJI-51 | reverse complement strand
TGTGGGAGCGGGCGCGCCCGCGAACACCGGCGCAGCCGGTGCCATTCACCGCGCCGTGCGCTTCACCGGCACGCCGGCTCCCACAATTCGAGCCAGAACACTAGAATAGGCCCACGCACCTACTCAGAAGTACTCCATGTCCAATCCCGTCGAACCTGAATCGCTGGCCCGGTTGCCGCTGGAAGAGCTTGTGGCCTGCCACGAATGTGACCTGCTGCTGCGCAAGCCCGTGCTACAACACGGTGAAAAGGCCCTCTGCCCGCGCTGCGGTTACGAGCTGTATGCTCACCGGCACAATGTGGTCAATCGCAGCCTGGCCCTGGTACTGACGGCCTTGTTGCTGTTCGTGCCAGCCAATTTTCTGCCCATCATGCAGCTGCACCTGCTTGGCCAAACGTCTGACGATACTGTCTGGAGTGGTGTGCTAGGCCTGTACAACTCGGAAATGCGTGGCGTGGCGGTGGTGGTTTTCCTTTGCAGCATGGCTATTCCATTAACCAAGTTGCTGTGCCAACTGGCTGTATTGCTGAGTATTCGCCTGAACGTGGGGCGCGGTTTGGGCCTGCTGTTCTACCGTATCTATCACCACCTGCGCGATTGGGGCATGCTCGAGGTCTATTTCATGGGTGTACTGGTGGCCATCGTCAAGCTGGTCGACCTGGCTGAATTGACCGTAGGGTTGGGGTTGTTCTGTTTTATCAGCCTGTTGTTGATCCAGGTTTGGCTGGAAGTGGTGATGTCACCGCACCAGATCTGGAGTGCGCTATCGGGGGAGGACCTGCATGCGGGCGATTGATGCGGGCATTCTGGTCTGCAATGAATGCCATGAGCTGAACCGGCAGGCGCCGGACAGTAAATCGCAAAGCTGCACACGTTGTGGCGCTGTAGTGCATGCGCGGCGTCCGAACAGCATCATGCGCACCTGGGCGCTGCTGATTGCCGCGTCGATTCTGTACATCCCGGCCAACGTGTTGCCCATCATGACCGTGAGTACCCTCGGCCAAGGCAGCCCGGACACGATCATGTCCGGGGTCATTACCTTGCTCAAGCACGGCATGGTGCCGATCGCTGCAGTGGTGTTCATTGCCAGCATCCTGGTGCCGACCTTCAAGCTGGTAGGCATCGGTTTGCTGCTGTACTCCGTACAACGGCGGCAACCCCTTTCGGCCCGGCAACGGATATTCATGTACCGCTTCATCGAATTCATCGGGCGCTGGTCCATGCTGGACATCTTCGTCATTGCCATTCTCGTGGCAGTGGTGAATTTCGGCCGAATCGCCAGTGTCGAAGCCAATTTGGGCGCCGTCGCCTTCGCAACTGTGGTGATCCTGACAATGTTTGCTGCTTTAACTTTCGATCCCCGACTGATTTGGGATAACACGGAGTCGGATGACGACCATGAGTGACCTGCCAACGGCTAAAACCCGCCCAGCCTCGAACTGGTCGGCCATCTGGATACTGCCTTTGATCGCCTTGATGATCGGTGGTTGGCTCGCTTGGCAGGCTTACCGCCAGGCCGGTGTGGAGATTGAAGTGCGCTTCGAGTCGGGCGACGGGATCGTCGCCAACAAGACCGAGGTGATCTACAAAGGGATGCCGGTTGGCAAGGTGAAGAGCCTGGTGCTCGATGCCGAGGGTGAGAACCAGGGTGTTATCGCCACGATCGAAATGAACAAGGATGCCGAGCCGCATCTGACCAAGGGGACGCGCTTCTGGCTGGTGAAGCCCAGTGTCACCCTGGCAGGCATTTCAGGCCTGGAAACCCTGGTGTCTGGTAACTACATCGCAGTCAGCCCGGGCGAAGGTGAGCCTACCAAGCGCTTTACCGCGCTGAAGGTGGCGCCGCCACTGTCGGACAGCGAACCTGGCCTGCATCTTGTACTCAAGGCTGAACGGCTAGGTTCGCTCAACCGTGACAGCCCAGTGTTCTATAAACAGATCCAGGTCGGCCGGGTGAAGAGTTATCGCCTGTCCGAAGACCAGAGCACGGTGGAGGTAAAAATATTCATCGAGCCGGCTTACGCCAGCCTGGTGCGCAAACACACGCGCTTCTGGAATGCCAGCGGGGTAAGCATCGACGCTTCGCTTTCGGGTGTGAAAGTGCGTAGCGAGTCGCTGTCGAGCATCGTTGCCGGGGGTATCGCCTTTGCAACCCCGGAGTATCGCAAGGACAGCCCGCCAACCGACCCCAGCCTGCCGTTCCGCCTGTATGAAGACTTCGATGCAGCTCAGGCGGGGATACGGGTCAAGGTCAAGCTTACCGATTACGAAGGCCTGCAGGCGGGTCGTACCCCGGTCATGTACAAAGGCATCCAGGTTGGCTCGCTGAAAACGCTGAAGATGGAAGACAACCTGGCCAGCGCTTCGGCCGAGCTGACACTGGACCCGCTCACCGAGGACTACCTGGTGGAAGGGACCCAGTTCTGGGTGGTCAAGCCTTCGATTTCCCTGGCGGGTATCACGGGGCTGGAGGCGCTGGTAAAAGGTAACTACATCGCCATTCGCCCCGGCGAAAAGGGCGCGCGGCCAGAGCGCGAGTTCGAGGCGCGTGCCAAGGCGCCGCCGCTGGACCTCAAGGCGCCTGGCCTGCACATGGTGCTGTTCGCCGACACCCTCGGTTCGCTGGAGGTCGGCAGCCCGGTGATGTATCGCCAGGTCAAAGTGGGGAGCGTGCAAAGCTATCAGTTCGCCCGCAACAGTAACCGCATCCTCATTGGTGTGCACATCGAGAAAGAATACGAAAAACTGGTCAACGGTTCGTCGCGCTTCTGGAACGCCAGCGGTATTACCCTGACTGGCGGCTTGTCCGGCATCAAGGTGAAGAGTGAGTCGCTGCAAACGCTGATGGCCGGTGGCATTGCCTTTGACACGCCGCGTGCGGATGTTCCGCTGAAGCGGCACATTCCGCGCTTCCGGCTGCACGAGAGCCAAGAGGCGGTGAACCGTGCGGGCACCTTGATCACCATCCGTGTCGACCGCGCGGATGGCCTGAAGCCAGGCACAGCGATTCGCTTCCGGGGCCTGGATGTGGGCAGCATCGAGAGCGTCGACTTGACCAATGACCTGCAGGCGGTGCTGCTGCGGGCGCGTATCACCGAAGCGGCAAATCGCATCGCCCGGGCCGGGACGCAGTTCTGGGTGGTCAAACCTGCGTTTGGCCTGGTGCGCACTGAGAACCTGGATACCCTGGTGACCGGCCAGTACCTGGAGGTGCAGCCGGCCACCAAAGACCGCGGGCCGCAAAGTGACTTCATTGCGCTGCCCGAGGCGCCGCAGGTGGCTGGGCCAGAGGTCGGCCTGCCGTTGACACTCAGTGCACCACGCCGTGGCTCGATCAAGCCCGGGGTGCCCGTTACTTACCGCGAGGTAGCCGTGGGTAAGGTGACAGGCTTCGAGC
This sequence comes from Pseudomonas sp. TJI-51, assembly GCF_000190455.2. NCBI lineage: Bacteria > Pseudomonadati > Pseudomonadota > Gammaproteobacteria > Pseudomonadales > Pseudomonadaceae > Pseudomonas > Pseudomonas sp. TJI-51. The sequence goes on along the minus strand of NZ_AEWE02000169.1, from coordinate 11,920 downwards.
TTGGGCAGAGTGCTGACCGCGTGCTGATCCATATCCTGATCGAGCCGCGTTATGCCGCGCTGGTGCGCAGTGGCAGCCGTTTCTGGAACACCAGCGGCTTCGGCTTCGACTGGGGGCTGTTCAAAGGCGCGACCGTGCGCACCGAGTCGCTGGAAACCGTGATCGATGGTGGCATCGCCTTCGCAACGCCGGACGGCGAGCGGATGGGTAACCCGGCCCGGCCGCAGCAGACCTTCGCCTTGTTCGACAAGGCCGAGGACGAGTGGCTGCAATGGGCGCCGAAGATTCAGTTAGGCAAGTAACAGCAGGCAATCACAGTCACTGGGGCTGCTTTGCAGCCCGGTGGCGACCAAGGCCGCCCCTGCAAAATTGCGGTTACACCTTGGCGCATGCCCAAATCGCAGGCAACAAAAAGCCGACCCTAGGGTCGGCTTTTCGACTTTAACGTCGCTTAGGCAGCTGCAGCTTCTTTCAGCGCCTTGATGTGGCCATTCAGACGGCCTTTGTGACGAGCAGCCTTGTTCTTGTGGATGATACCTTTGTCGGCCATGCGGTCGATTACAGGTACAGCCAGAACATAAGCGGCTTGTGCTTTTTCAGCGTCTTTTGCGTCAATGGCTTTAACTACATTCTTGATGTAGGTGCGGACCATGGAACGCAGGCTGGCGTTGTGGCTGCGACGCTTCTCAGCCTGTTTTGCACGTTTCTTGGCGGAAGGTGTGTTGGCCACCGTCGAGCTCCTCGAAAGACTTTAGGTAAATAGCAAACAAAATAGGCCGCGAATCATGCCGATCAGTCGAGCGGATGTCAAGGCCACCTGCAAGGTTCCGCCGAGCGGTGCGCCAACAAGCGGGAAAGATTCCTTTCTGCTGCGCGACCTGTACACTCGGGAATTTTTGGCTCCCCTGCGAAGGCGCGGGAGTATCGCACATTCGGATGCTGTCTGGCAGCGTCCTCTGTCATTGGCGTGAATCTTTTCGATGAACCTGCTCAAATCCCTGGCTGCAGTAAGCTCGATCACCATGATTTCGCGGGTGCTGGGCTTCATTCGCGACACCATTCTGGCGCGTATCTTCGGTGCGGGCATTGCCACCGACGCTTTCTTCATCGCTTTCAAGTTGCCCAACCTGCTGCGGCGCATTTTCGCCGAAGGTGCATTCTCCCAGGCCTTCGTGCCGATCCTGGCCGAATACAAGACGCAGCAAGGCGAGGAGGCGACCCGCACTTTCGTTGCCTATATCACCGGTTTGCTCACCCTGGTCCTGGCCCTGGTGACCGCCATCGGCATCCTGGCGGCACCCTGGGTGGTGTGGGCCACGGCCCCGGGGTTTGTCGACAGCACGGAAAAGTACGAACTGACCACGGCCCTGTTGCGGGTGACCTTTCCTTATATATTGCTGATCTCCCTGTCGTCCCTGGCCGGGGCGATCCTCAATACCTGGAACCGTTTCTCGGTACCGGCCTTTACCCCGACCCTGCTCAACGTGGCGATGATCGCCTTCGCGGTGCTGCTCACGCCGTACTTCAACCCGCCGATCATGGCCCTGGCCTGGGGCGTACTCGCCGGTGGCCTGGCGCAACTGTTGTACCAGTTGCCGGCGCTGAAGAAGATCGGCATGCTCGTGCTGCCCCGCCTGAACCTGCGCGATACCGGCGTGTGGCGGGTGCTCAAGCAGATGCTGCCGGCCATTCTCGGGGTGTCGGTGAGCCAGATCTCGCTGATCATCAACACCATCTTCGCCTCGTTCCTGGTGGCTGGCTCGGTATCCTGGATGTATTACGCCGACCGCCTGATGGAGCTGCCTTCCGGCGTGCTGGGCGTGGCCTTGGGTACCATCCTGCTGCCGACCCTGGCCAAAACCTACGCCAACAAGGATCGCGAGGAGTATTCGCGGATCCTCGACTGGGGCCTGCGCCTGTGCTTCCTGCTGGTGTTGCCGTGCACCCTGGCACTGGCCATTCTGGCCGAGCCGCTGACCGTGGCGCTGTTTCAGTATGGCAAGTTCAGCGCGTTCGATGCCGCCATGACCCAGCGGGCGCTGATGGCCTATTCGGTGGGCTTGCTGGCGATCATTCTGGTCAAGGTACTGGCACCCGGCTTTTATGCGCAGCAGAATATCCGCACGCCGGTGAAGATCGCGGTCTTCACCCTGGTCTGCACCCAGCTGTTCAACCTGGCCCTGGTCGGCCCGCTGGCGCATGCCGGGCTGGCCTTGGCCATCAGCCTGGGTGCCTGCCTGAATGCCGGTTTGCTGTTCTGGAAGCTGCGCAGTCAGCGCCTGTTCGAGCCGCAGCCGGGCTGGGCGATGTTTCTGGCCAAGCTGGTGCTGGCCGTGGCGCTGATGTCGGCAGTGCTGCTGGTGGGCATGCACTACATGCCGGCCTGGGAGCAGGGCATCATGCTGCAGCGCTTCATGCGCCTCGGCGTGCTGATCGTGGCGGGGGTCGTGACCTATTTCGGCTGTTTGTTCCTGTGCGGTTTCCGCCCCCGGCATTTCGCTCGCAAGGCCTTGCACTAGGGCTACCTGCGGGTCAGGCGTCGGTTTTTCGCATTCCACGCCGCCCCTGGGCGCTGCTGCCTGTCACCGGCGCCCGGGTGTGGTTATAATCGGCCACTTTATGAGCAAGAAGCGCGTTATGCAGCTGGTTCGAGGTCTTCACAACCTGCGCCCCGAGCACCGGGGCTGTGTCGCCACCATTGGCAACTTCGACGGGGTTCACCGTGGCCACCAGGCAATCCTGGCGCGCCTGCGCGAGCGCGGCCAGGCCTTGGGCCTGCCGACCTGCGTGGTGGTCTTCGAACCGCAACCGCGCGAGTACTTCGCGCCCGATACCGCACCTGCGCGCCTGGCCCGCCTGCGCGACAAGCTCGAGCTGCTGGCCGCCGAAGGCATCGACCGGGTGCTGTGCCTGGCCTTCAACCAGCGCCTGAGCAAGCTCGGCGCCGATGCGTTCGTCAAGACCATCCTGGTCGATGGCCTGGGCGTGCGTCACCTCGAAGTGGGCGACGATTTCCGCTTTGGCTGCGACCGCGCCGGCGACTTCGCCTTCCTGGTCGAGGCCGGTAAGCAATATGGCTTTACCGTCGAAGCTGCCAACACCGTGATTCAGGACGGCCTGCGGGTCAGCAGCACCGAAGTGCGCCAGGCCTTGGCCGACGGCAACTTCGAGCTGGCCGAGCACCTGCTGGGCCGCCCATACCGCATTACCGGCCGTGTGTTGCACGGCCAGAAGCTGGCTCGCCAGCTTGGCACGCCCACTGCCAACATCCAGCTCAAGCGCCGCCGCGTACCGCTGTCCGGGGTCTACCTGGCCAGCATCGAAATCGACGGCAAGGCCTGGCCGGGTGTCGGCAACATTGGCGTGCGCCCCACCGTTGCCGGTGATGGGCGCCCGCACCTGGAAATTCATCTGCTGGACTATGCCGGCGACCTTTACGGCCGGCGCCTTACGGTGGAGTTCCACCACAAGCTGCGTGAAGAGCAGCGATTCGCCTCCCTGGAGGCGCTGAAGTCGGCGATCGATGCGGATATCGCCGCCGCACGTGCACATTGGCACGCTCAACCGCTAACGAAGAGCCTGAAATGACCGACTACAAAGCCACGCTTAACCTTCCGGACACCGCCTTCCCCATGAAGGCCGGCCTGCCTCAGCGCGAACCGCAGATCCTGCAGCGCTGGGACAGCATTGGCCTGTACCAGAAGCTGCGCGAAATTGGCAAGGATCGTCCAAAGTTCGTCCTGCACGACGGCCCGCCCTATGCCAACGGCAAGATTCATATCGGTCATGCGCTGAACAAAATCCTCAAGGACATGATCGTCCGTTCCAAGACCCTGGCCGGTTTCGACGCGCCGTACGTGCCAGGTTGGGACTGCCATGGCCTGCCGATCGAGCACAAGGTCGAGGTTACCCACGGCAAGCACCTGTCGGCCGACCGCACCCGTGAGCTGTGCCGCGAGTATGCTGCCGAGCAGATCGAAGGGCAGAAGACCGAGTTCATTCGCCTGGGCGTGCTGGGTGATTGGGACAACCCGTACAAGACCATGAACTTCGCCAACGAGGCGGGTGAAATCCGTGCCCTGGCCGAAATGGTCAAGCAAGGTTTCGTGTTCAAGGGCCTGAAACCGGTGAACTGGTGCTTCGACTGCGGTTCGGCGCTGGCTGAGGCGGAAGTCGAGTACGCCGATAAAAAATCGCAGACCATCGACGTGGCCTTCCCGGTTGCCGATGAAGCCAAGCTGGCTGCCGCCTTCGGCCTGGCGTCGCTGGCCAAGCCTGCCGCCATCGTGATCTGGACCACCACCCCGTGGACCATTCCAGCCAACCAGGCGTTGAACATCCATCCCGAGTTCACCTACGCCCTGGTCGACACCGGTGAGCGCCTGCTGGTGCTGGCTGAAGAACTGGTGGAGTCGTGCCTCAAGCGTTACAACCTGGAAGGCTCGGTCATCGCTACCGCCCAAGGCGCGGCGCTGGAGCTGGTCAACTTCCGTCACCCCCTCTACGACCGCCTGTCGCCGGTGTACCTGGCCGACTACGTCGAGCTGGGCGCCGGTACCGGGGTGGTGCACTCCGCGCCAGCCTACGGTGAAGACGACTTCGTCACCTGCAAGCGTTACGGCATGGTCAACGATGACATCCTTACCCCGGTGCAGAGCAACGGTGTGTATGTCGAGTCGCTGCCATTCTTCGGCGGCCAGTTCATCTGGAAGGCCAACCCGGCCATCGTCGAGAAACTCGGTGAAGTCGGTGCGCTGATGCACACCGAAACCATCAGCCACAGCTATATGCACTGCTGGCGCCATAAAACCCCGCTGATCTACCGCGCTACCGCGCAGTGGTTCGTGGGTATGGACAAGCAGCCGACTACCGGCGAGCCGCTGCGTGAGCGCGCGCTGAAAGCCATCGAGCAAACCAAGTTCGTTCCGGCCTGGGGCCAGGCACGCCTGCACGCGATGATCGCCAACCGCCCAGACTGGTGCATTTCGCGTCAGCGCAACTGGGGCGTACCGATTCCGTTCTTCCTGCACAAGCAGACCGGCGAGCTGCACCCGCGCACCGTCGAACTGATGGAAGAAGTGGCCAAGCGCGTCGAGCAGCAGGGCATCGAAGCCTGGTTCAAGCTGGACGCTGCCGAACTGCTGGGCGGTGAAGCCGAGCAGTACGACAAGATCGCCGACACCCTCGACGTGTGGTTCGATTCGGGCACCACCCACTGGCACGTGCTGCGTGGCTCCCACAACATCGGCCACGCCACCGGCCCGCGCGCCGACCTGTACCTGGAAGGCTCCGACCAGCACCGCGGCTGGTTCCACTCGTCCTTGCTGACCGGTTGCGCCATCGACAACCATGCGCCGTACCGCGAGCTGCTGACCCACGGCTTCACCGTGGACGAAAACGGCCGCAAGATGTCCAAGTCGCTGGGCAACACCATCGAGCCGGAGAAGGTCAACAACACCTTGGGCGCCGACATCCTGCGCCTGTGGGTTTCGGCTACCGACTATTCCGGTGAAATGGCCGTTTCCGAGCAGATCCTGCAGCGCAGCGCCGACGCCTACCGGCGTATCCGCAATACCGCACGCTTCCTGCTCTCGAACCTGTCCGGTTTCGACCCGGCCCGCGACCTGCTGGCCCCGCAAGACATGCTGGCGCTGGACCGCTGGGCCGTGGACCGCACCTTGTTGCTGCAACGCGAACTCGAAGAGCACTACAGCGAGTACCGTTTCTGGAACGTGTACTCCAAGGTGCACAACTTCTGCGTGCAGGAGCTGGGCGGCTTCTACCTCGACATCATCAAGGACCGCCAGTACACCACCGGCGCCAACAGTGTGGCCCGCCGTTCCTGCCAGACTGCGCTGTATCACATCAGCGAAGCGCTGGTGCGCTGGATTGCACCGATCCTGGCGTTCACCGCCGACGAAATCTGGCAGTACCTGCCGGGCGAGCGCAACGAGTCGGTCATGCTCAATGGCTGGTACCAGGGCCTGAGCGAACTGCCGGAAGGCACCGAGCTGGACCGTGGCTACTGGGACCGCGTCATGGCGGTTAAGGCCTCGGTCAACAAGGAGCTGGAAAACCAGCGTACCGCCAAAGTCATCGGCGGCAACCTGCAGGCTGAAGTGACCCTGTACGCCGATGAGGGCCTGAGCGCCGACCTGGGCAAGCTGGGCGACGAGCTGCGCTTTGTGCTGATCACCTCCGCTGCCAGCGTGGTGCCATTTGCCCAGGCCCCTGCCGAAGCGGTTGCCACCGAAGTCGAGGGCCTGAAACTGCAGGTGGTCAAGTCCGGCCACGCCAAGTGCGGCCGTTGCTGGCACTTCCGCGCCGACGTTGGCAGCCACCCGGAGCACCCGGAAATCTGCAGCCGTTGCGTCGACAACCTGACCGGCTCGGGTGAGGTGCGCCACTATGCCTAACCCTGCAGCGGGCCGCTTCGGGCGCCTCGCATGGCTGTGGCTGAGCTTGCTGGTCCTGGTCATCGACCAGGCCACCAAGCTGTATTTCAACAACGCCCTGACCATGTACCAGCAGATCGTCGTCATACCTGACTACTTCAGCTGGACCCTGGCCTACAACACCGGCGCCGCGTTCAGCTTCCTGGCCGACGGCGCCGGCTGGCAGCGCTGGTTGTTCGCCCTGATCGCCGTGGTGGTCAGCGCAGTGCTGGTGGTGTGGCTCAAGCGCCTGGGGCGCAATGAAACCTGGCTGGCCGTGGCGCTGGCGCTGGTGCTCGGTGGGGCGATCGGCAACCTGTACGATCGCATCGTGTTGGGCCATGTGGTCGACTTCATCCTGGTGCACTGGCAGAACCGCCATTACTTCCCGGCTTTCAACGTGGCCGACAGCGCCATCACCGTTGGTGCGGTAATGCTGGCGCTGGATATGTTCAAGAGCAAGAAGTCCGAGGATCCGGTCCATGACTGACACCCGTATCGGCCAGAACACCGAAGTCACCCTGCACTTCGCGCTGCACCTGGAAAACGGCGACACCGTAGACAGCACGTTCGACAAGGCCCCGGCAACCTTCAAGGTCGGCGATGGCAACCTGTTGCCGGGCTTCGAGAACGCCCTGTTCGGCTTCAAGGCCGGAGACAAGCGTACGCTGCAGGTTGCGCCAGAAAATGCCTTCGGCCAGCCCAACCCGCAAAACGTGCAAGTCATGCCGCGGTCCAACTTCGAAGGCATGGAGCTGTCCGACGGGCTGTTGATCATCTTCAACGACGCCGCCAACGCCGAACTGCCAGGGGTGGTCAAAGCGTTCGACGACGACCAGGTGACCATCGACTTCAATCACCCACTGGCTGGCAAGACCCTGACCTTCGAGGTGGAGATCCTCGAGGTGAAGGCCCTGTAAGCCTGGAGCCGAGCATGCAAATCAAACTCGCCAACCCTCGCGGCTTCTGCGCGGGGGTCGACCGGGCGATCGAGATCGTCAACCGCGCGCTGGAAGTCTTCGGCCCGCCGATCTACGTGCGCCATGAAGTGGTGCACAACAAGTTCGTCGTCGAAGACCTGCGCAACCGTGGCGCCGTCTTCGTCGAGGAGCTGGACCAGGTGCCGGATGATGTCATCGTCATCTTCAGTGCCCACGGTGTTTCCCAGGCTGTGCGCCAGGAAGCTGCTGGCCGTGGCCTGAAAGTGTTCGATGCCACTTGCCCACTGGTGACCAAGGTGCATATCGAAGTCGCCAAGTACAGCCGCGATGGCCGTGAGTGCATTCTCATCGGCCACGAAGGGCACCCGGAAGTCGAAGGCACCATGGGCCAGTACGACCCCAGCAACGGTGGCGCCATCTACCTTGTCGAAGACGAGGAAGACGTGGCCAAGCTGCAGGTGCGCGACCCGGACCACCTGGCTTTCGTCACCCAGACCACCCTGTCGATGGATGACACCAGCCGTGTGATCGACGCCCTGCGTGCGCGCTTCCCGAACATTGGTGGCCCGCGCAAGGACGACATTTGCTACGCCACGCAAAACCGCCAGGACGCCGTCAAGCAACTGGCCGATGAAAGTGACGTAGTGCTGGTGGTTGGCAGCCCGAACAGCTCCAACTCCAACCGGCTGCGCGAGCTGGCCGAGCGCATGGGCACCCCGGCCTACCTGATCGATGGCGCCGAGGACCTGCAACGCGGCTGGTTCGACCAGGCTGCGCGTATCGGCATCACCGCCGGTGCGTCGGCCCCGGAAGTGCTGGTGCGTGGTGTGATCGAACAGCTCAAGGCCTGGGGTGCTACCGGCGCTGAAGAGCTGGATGGGCGGGAAGAGAACATCACGTTCTCGATGCCCAAAGAGCTGCGGGTTCGCTCGCTGCTCTGACCGGCCAGGGCTTAGGTGCACGAGCGGCCTTGCGCGACGCAAGGCTGCTCGATAAGCGCGTTAGCCGGGGCAGCGCTGATTGTCGCGGTGCTCAGCCAGCAAGTTGACCCTCCCTGAAGAGGCCATCACCACTTGGTGGCGGCTGCTGGCCGCCGAGCGCTCGCACACCTCCAGGGTGATGGCGAACCAGCCGTTGCCCAGCTTCATTGGCACACCCAGGGCACTGAACTTGAACTGTTCATCGCTGTTGCCGACGATTACCAGCGGCCTGGCCAGGCGCTGCTCACGCAGTACCTGCCGGTTGTGCTCCAGGGTACACGCCAACCATTTCCCCAATTGCCATCCAGCGCCTGCACCAGCACCGGTTGCCCCTGCAACAGCGCGTGGCTACGGGCGCTACGCAGTGCCTGGGCCAAGTCGCGCGCCACCGCCGCCCGCTGCAGGTCATCGCTCATCCTGGCGTAGGCCGGTAGGCCGATCTGCGTCAGCAACGTCGCCACAGCCAAGGCCGACAACATCTGTATCAGTGTTACCCCACGTTGCTTCACCGTGCATTCCTCCCAGGAAGTGCTTCGCTAATAGCTTCTCGGTGGCTGGCCAGGAGGTCCAGTCGCTCAAGTTGAAGGCAATAGCGGGAAAAATCGCAGGAGGTGCAGGGATGCACGCATGGCAAAAGGGCATGACGCTGCTGGAGGTGTTGTTGGCGGTGGTGGTCGTGGCCGTGGGCATGTTCGCCGCTGCGGGGCTGCAACTACAGGCCTTGCAAGCCACAGACAGTGCGCGCCGCGATGGGCAGGCGGCAATGGCGGCACACAGTGAGCTTGAAAGGGCACGGCGATGAGGCGCCTGCAAACGGGGGCTGGTTTGCTTGAGTTGCTGCTGGCGCTGACCATCGGGTTGATGGTGCTGGTGGCGGCCAGCCAGCTAGTCGCCTCTGTGCACCAAGCCTGGCGGCTGCAAGGCGCCGCGCTGCGCATGCAAGGGGAGGCGCGCCAGGCGCTGCTGCGCATGGCCCAGGATATTCGCATGGCGGGCATGTTTGGCTGTTTGCGCCTGAAACCTGGCGACTTTCCGGCCCAGGCGGTGCCGCCTGGCTTCGCCCGGCCCATAGAGGTGGGACCGTCCAGCTTGAGCCTGATGGTCGCCGAGTTGCCGGGGCATACCGGCGACCCGGACTGGACCTTGCTGACCAACTGTATCGACGAGGTCAAGGTGCTGAGCCGCCGGGCACAGGCTAGCGCCACACAGATGGCGGTGCCCATCAGCCATCACCACTATGGGCACAGCGGCGGCAGGCTGTATTTCAAGCGCCGGGGCAACAATCAGCCGCTGGTCGAGCATGTGCGGGAGCTGCGCATCGTGCAGGTTGCCGGTGAGCGGGTGGATATTCAGCTGACCTTGTATGAGCCCACGCTGCAACTTGAGCAGCACCACGCGTTGAGCGTTGCATTGCGCAACCCGGTACCGGCTTCATGAGCCGCCAGCGGGGTGTGGTGCTGCTGTTGGCCTTGGTCCTGAGCCTGCTGTTCGGCCTGCTGGCCGCATCGGCGCTGCGCGACGCGATGGTCGAAACGCGTATGAATGGTTACCTGAGCGATGGCCTGCACGCATTGGAAGAGGCCGAGGCCGCCTTGCAGGCCGGGGTGCGCAAGCTGGAACAGGGCCCGCCGCCGCCCTCGTGCAATGCCTGCCTGCCGCCACCACAGCCACACGACCTGGCTGGCCAGTGGCAAGCCACCCCGACCGGCTATTTCCAGCTACAGAACCTGGGCATCAGCCAGCGTGCTGCGCACGTGCCCGAAGGGCAGGCGGTCACCCTGTTGCGCATTACTGCCGTCAGCAAGCGAAGCCAATCCAGGCATGTACTGGAGGCGGTCTACGCCGCAGCCGACGGCACATTCCAGCGCATCACCTGGCGACAAAGACTGAGAGGAGACTGACATGCAGCAAGGTTTGAGCCTGATGGAGTTGTTGATTGTCCTGGCCGTGACCGGCATTCTGGCAGCCATTGCCTACCCCAGTTACAGCGACCAGCTTCGGCGAGCCGCGCGCAGCGAAGTGGTTGGCCTGCTGCACGATGCCGCCCTGCGCCTGGAGCGCCACCGCGTACGCACCGGCCAATACGCCGAGGGCGACCCGGCGCTGCCCGGCGGCACCCGCCATTACAGCCTGCAGGCGCAACGCGACAGCGACAGCTTCACGCTGCGCGCCCGGCGCTTGCCGCATGGGCTGATGGCGCAGGATGGCTGTGGCGACTTCCAGCTGGACCAGGCAGGGGTGCAGCGCAACCCAGGTGCCGTTGAGCACAGCGCGCACTGCTGGGGGAGCTGAAGGTTGAATGGTGCCCGGCGCATCGCGGTTTTACTTCAGGTGTTGGATCGACAGATGAGCAAGCAAGTAGTGGTGGTTGGCGGCGGGGTGATCGGCCTGTTGACGGCGTTCAACCTGGCGGCCAAGGTCGGCCATGTGGTGGTGTGCGATCAGGGCGAGGTCGGCCGTGAGTCGTCGTGGGCCGGTGGCGGCATCGTTTCGCCGCTGTACCCGTGGCGCTACAGCCCGGCAGTGACTGCCCTGGCGCACTGGTCACAGGACTTTTATCCGCAGCTGGGCGAACGCTTGTTCGCCAGCACCGGTGTCGACCCCGAAGTGCACACCACTGGCCTGTACTGGCTGGACCTGGATGACGAAGCTCAAGCGCTGGCCTGGGCCGGGCGCCACCAGCGGCCGTTGCGTGCGGTGGATATATCGGCAGCCTATGACGCGGTGCCGGTACTGGGCCCGGGTTTCAAGCGCGCCATCTACATGGCGGGCGTGGCCAATGTGCGCAACCCGCGCCTGGTGAAATCGCTGAAGGCGGCGTTGCTGGCAATGCCGAACGTGACTTTGCGCGAGCACTCCCAGATCACCGGTTTCGCCCAGCAAGGCGGGCGTGTGACCGGGGTGCAGACGGCCGACGGTGTGCTGGCGGCGGATGAGGTGGTGCTCAGTGCTGGCGCCTGGAGTGGCGACCTGTTGCGTACGCTTGGCCTGGCGCTGCCGGTGGAGCCAGTGAAGGGCCAGATGATTCTGTTCAAATGTGCCGAAGACTTCCTGCCGAGCATGGTGCTGGCCAAAGGGCGCTATGCGATCCCGCGGCGTGATGGGCACATTCTGGTGGGCAGTACGCTTGAGCATGCCGGGTATGACAAGACCCCGACCGGGGATGCACTGCAGAGCCTGAAGGCTTCGGCGGTGGAGTTGTTGCCTGAGCTGGAAGGGGCCACCGTGGTGGCGCACTGGGCCGGGCTGCGGCCGGGGTCGCCTGAGGGCATTCCGTATATCGGGCCGGTGCCGGGGCATGCGGGGTTGTGGTTGAACTGCGGGCACTACCGGAACGGGTTGGTGCTGGCGCCGGCTTCGTGCCAGCTGTTTACCGATTTGCTGACCGGTGCCGAACCGATCATCGACCCGGCGCCCTATGCCCCAGCGGGGCGTTTGGGCTGAGAATACCGGGGCCGCTGTGCGGCCCTATCGCAGGCAAGCCAGCTCCCACAAATGGACTGCCCCCAATAAGTTGGACACCAATCCAATTTCTTGGGGGCAGTCCACCCTGTGGGAGATTCTA
>NZ_AEWE02000168.1:0-17457 GCF_000190455.2 Pseudomonas sp. TJI-51 | reverse complement strand
GTCACAGGCGTTACTGGCCCGAAACAAACGTAGGAGCGAGCGCAGCTCGCGATTGCGCCGCGCGGGCGGCGCTCGATCTCCCTGGCACTGCATATCTTGTGACAAACACCTATCAGCCCTGACGCGACCCCTGTGGGAGCTGGCTTGCCTGCGATGGGCTGCGAAGCAGCCCCTGTTGCAGCCACACGTGACTATCAGTCGTTCACACTCAAAACCCGCCCCGCCTTCTCGCCAGCCTTGCTGCGCGTGGCCAGGCAGTAATACAGCGGCACCGTCACCAGCAAGCCGAACAGCCAGGACAAGTCGGCGCCTTCGACCAGGTTGGAGTACGGCCCGACATACAGCGAGGTATTGGCAAACGGCAGCTGCACCAGGATGCCGCAGGCATAGGCAACGATTGCATGGTGATTGAAGCGGCCATAGATGCCGCCGTCGGCACTGAAGATCGAGGCGATGTCGTACTGGCCCTTCTTGATCAGGTAGAAGTCGATCAGGTTGATCGAGGCCCACGGCACCAGCACCAACAGCAGCGCCAGGATCAGGCCGATGAACTGGCCGATGAAATCTGCCGAGGCGTTCAGCGCGACCATACCGCAGCCCAGCAGTATGACCGAGGCCAGGATCACCCGAACCTTCACGCTGGGGGTCCACTGGGCAACGAAGGTCTGGATTGCAGTCACGATCGACAACACCGCGCCATACAGGTTGAGGGCGTTGTGGCTGATGATGTTGAGCAGGAACAGCACCATCAGGATCGGCCCCAGCCAGCCGGTGGCCTGCTTCACCGCGTCCATCGCATCGGTGCCTTGCGGCACGCACAGCACCGCCACCGCACCAAAGCTGAAGCACAAGATGGTGCCCAGGGTAGCGCCGAAATAAGTCGCCCAGAACGGCTTGGCAATGCCGACTTCACGCGGCAGGTAGCGTGAGTAGTCGGAGGTATACGGCGAGAAGCTGATCTGCCAGATCACACCCAGCGAGACGGTGGCGATGAAGCCCGACAGGTTGAAGGCGCCGCGGCTGAAGAAATCGGCAGGCAGGTCCTGGATGAACATCATGATGAAGCCGGCCAGCAGTGCCGAGCCCATCACCCAGGTGCCGATACGGTTGAGGATGTGGATGAAACGGTAGCCGACCACGCCGATGGCGGTGGCGCTCAAGGCGCCGATCACGATCGCCCCTGGCATCGGCACGCTCGGGCTGATGCCGTGGATGGTCTTGCCGGCCAACACGATGTTGGAAATGAAGAAGCCAACATAGATCAACGCCGTGAAGAACACGATCAGCAAGGCGCCATAGCGGCCGAACTGGCCACGGCTCTGCACCATCTGCGGAATGCCCAGCTGCGGTCCCTGCGCAGAGGCCAAGGCGATGACCACGCCCCCGACAAGATGGCCCAGCACGATGGCCACCAGCCCCCACAACAGGTTCAGGTGGAACACCTGTACCACCATGGCACCGGTGACGATCGGCAGTGGCGCAATGTTGGTGCTGAACCAGAGGGTGAACAGGTCGCGCGCCTTCCCATGGCGCTCGGCAGGTGGCACATAATCGACCGTGTGATTCTCGACAAACTGGTGTTGCGACGACGGTTGGGACATGGTTTTCAGCTCGAAAGGTCGTTTTTATCGTTGTAAGGAAACCGCATCTAGGCGGCCTCTCAGCTGCGGACCATATTATGGTATTCCAGACTTTTGACAACACTGATCCGCACGAAAAAGCGGCCTCTGTTCTGCTTGAAAAACCCCTTCGACAAACCACCACACCGAGCAAAGCCCCGTATTCCGTGGCTTTTCGCCGCTCATCGTGAAAATGTGCGGCTGAAAATTCTGCTTGCAAAATAGGTATTACGGTATACCATCAGACACATCAACGATAAAAACCGCGGACCACCGCAGCCTTTTAGAGGTAAACCCGATGATCGACGCAACCGTCTACAAGAACGTCCTGGGCTCCTTCCCGTCCGGCGTTACCGTCATCACCACCCTGGACGACGACGGCTCGGTCGTCGGCCTGACCGCCAGCGCATTTTCCTCCCTGTCGATGGAGCCGCCGCTGGTGCTGTTCTGCCCCAACTACAGCTCCGACTCCTACCCGGTACTGATCAAGCAGAAGCGCTTCGCCATTCACCTGCTCTCGGGTGAGCAGCAGGCACACGCCTATGCGTTCGCCAAGAAAGGCAAAGACAAGGCCAACGGTATCGAGTGGACCCTCAGCGAGCTGGGCAACCCGATCCTGGCCGGCGCCACGGCGGTCATCGAGTGCGAGCTGTGGCGCGAATACGAAGGTGGCGACCACGCCATCATGGTCGGCAAGGTGCACAACCTGATCGTTCCAGCCCAGGCGCCGCGGCCGATGGTGTACTGCCGCGGCAAGATGGCCAGCCTGCCGGCCTTGGCCTGAAGCCCATTGTGAATCGAGACAGCTGGCGCCCCCCCTGCCTGGCGCCAGCCCCTTTCAAGCGTTGAGGAAAGCCCCATGAAATTTTCGTTGTTCGTACACATGGAACGTTGGGATGAACAGGTCAGCCACCGCCAGTTGTTCGAAGACCTGACCGAACTGACCCTGATGGCCGAAGACGGCGGTTTCAGCACCGTGTGGATCGGCGAACATCACGCCATGGAATACACCATTTCGCCAAGCCCGATGCCATTGCTGGCGTACCTGGCGGCACGCACCGAAAAGATCCGCCTGGGTGCCGGCACCATCATCGCGCCGTTCTGGAACCCGATTCGCGTGGCAGGTGAATGTGCCCTGCTCGACGTGATCAGCAACGGCCGCATGGAAGTGGGCCTGGCCCGTGGCGCGTACCAGTTCGAATTCGACCGCATGGCCGGTGGCATGCCGGCCACCGACGGCGGCAAGGCCCTGCGCGAGATGGTGCCGGTGGTGCGCAAGCTCTGGGAAGGTGACTATGCCCATGACGGCGAAGTCTACAAATTCCCCACTTCCACCAGCGTACCGAAGCCGTTCAACGCTACGCCGCCCATGTGGATCGCCGCCCGCGACCCGGACTCGCACAACTTTGCCGTGGCCAACGGCTGCAACGTCATGGTCACGCCGCTGATGAAGGGCGACGAAGAAGTACTCGACCTGAAGAACAAGTTCCAGGCCGCCCTGGACAACAACCCCGACGTACCGCGCCCGCAATTGATGGTGCTGCGCCACACCCACGTGCACAGCCCGGCCGAGCCGGACGGCTGGAAGGTCGGGGCCCAGGCCATTTCACGCTTCTACCGCACCTTCGATGCCTGGTTCGGCAACAAGACCACCCCGGTCAACGGCTTCCTGGAGCCAAGCCCGGAGTCCAAGTTTGCCGAAGTGCCGGCGTTCCAGCTGGAGAACATCCGCAAGAACACCATGATCGGCACCCCGGAAGAGATCATCGCGCGCATCCGCTATTACCAGGAGCTGGGTGTCGACGAGTTCAGCTTCTGGTGCGACAACAGCCTGCCCCACGCCGAGAAGAAGAAGTCCCTCGAACTGTTCATCAAGGAAGTGGTACCGGCGTTCGCCTGAATTCCCATTGCCTGAAACATTGCAGGACACAGCCCGCTCCCGTAGGCCCATGCGGCTTGCGCGAGCGGGCTTTTTTAGCGGCAAGCTGCAAGCTGCAAGCTGCAAGCAAAAGCAAAAGCAAAAGCAGATCTGCTTTCGACTTTCGACTTTCGACTTTCGACTTGCAGCTTACGACTTGCAGCCTCCCGTCCCCCCGCAAGAGAAATTTCCACCCCCCTCTTGCACAACAAATATTATGGTATACCATCAGACAACAAGAGCTGATAACCCTCACCAGGAGCCACCCATGAGTTTCGAAATCCGCAAGATCGTCACCTACTCCGAAGAGACCCGCATCGAAGGCGGCAAGGCCACCGACAAGCCGGTGACCATGGTCGGCCTGGCCGTGGTGATCAAGAACCCATGGGCCGGTCGCGGTTTCGTTGAAGATCTGAAGCCGGAAATCCGCGCCAACTGCTCGGAGCTGGGCGCGCTGATGGTCGAGCGCCTGACTGCCGCCATTGGTGGGGCCGACAAGATCGAGGCCTACGGCAAGGCCGCCGTGGTGGGTGCCGATGGCGAAATCGAGCACGCTTCGGCGGTGATCCACACCCTGCGCTTTGGCAACCACTACCGCGAAGCGGTACAGGCCAAGAGCTACCTGAGCTTCACCAACAAGCGTGGTGGCCCAGGCACCTCGATCCAGATCCCGATGATGCAGAAAGACGACGAGGGCCTGCGCTCGCACTACATCACCCTGGAGATGCAGATCGAAGACGCACCGCGTGCCGATGAAATCGTCGTGGTGCTGGGCGCTGCCGACGGCGGCCGCCTGCACCCGCGCATCGGCAACCGCTACATCGACCTGGAAGAACTGGCTGCCGAAAAAGCCAGCGCTCAATAACAACAACCAAGACGGGCCGGGGCGTGGCGTGCTTACCCGCCGCGCCCGACCTTCAAGGAGCGCCCTCCATGATTCAGCCTGTCGCTGAACGCACACCTGCCGGCACCAGCTACCTGTCCGTCGGCCAAGGCCAACCCGTGGTACTGATCCACGGCGTGGGCCTGAACAAGGAAATGTGGGGCGGTCAGTTCGTTGGCCTGGCCAACGACTACCGCGTCATCGCCTATGACATGCTCGGCCACGGGCAAAGCCGCGTGCCGGCTGCCGATACCCCGCTGGAAGGCTATGCCGACCAGCTCGCCGAACTGCTTGACCACCTGCAAATCGCCCAGGCCACGGTAATCGGCTTTTCCATGGGCGGCCTGGTTGCCCGGGCCTTTGCCCTCAACTACCCGCAGCGCCTGGCGGCACTGGTGGTTCTCAACAGCGTATTCAACCGCAGCCCCGAGCAGAGCGCCGGCGTTATCGCCCGCGCCGCCCAGGCCGCAGAGCTGGGCCCCGACGCCAACGTCGACGCCGCCCTCGAGCGCTGGTTCAGCCGTGAATACAAGGCCGCCAACCCGGCCCAGGTCGCCGCTATCCGCCAGGTCCTGGCGAGCAATGACCTGCAGGGCTACCACACCACTTATTCGCTGTTCGCCACCCAGGACATGTACCGCGCCAGCGACCTGGGCAGCATCCAGGTGCCGACACTGATCGCCACCGGCGAGCTCGACTCGGGCTCCACACCGGCCATGACCCGCCAGCTCGCGGCGCGCATCCCGGGTGCGCACAGTGTGGTGCTGGCCGAGCAACGGCATATGATGGCGGTGGAAGCACCGCGTGAAGTCAACAAGATGCTGCTGGACTTCCTCACGCAAGCCCGCACCCTTACCGAATCCGCCAAGGGGATTGTTGCATGACCCTCGTTCGTTTCCAGATGTGCATCGACGGCCAATGGCGCGATGCCCAGAGCGGCAAGACCTTCGACAGCCTCAACCCGGCCACCGCCCAGGCCTGGGCACAGTTGCCCGATGCCGACGAGGCCGATGTGGAGCTGGCCGTGCAGGCCGCCCAGCGTGCCTTCGACAGCAAGCAGTGGCGCAGCATCACGGCCACCGCGCGCGGCAAGCTGCTGCGTCGCCTGGGTGACCTGATTGCCGAGAACAAAGAGCACCTCGCGCAGCTGGAGAGCCGTGACAACGGCAAGCTGATTCGCGAAACCCGCGGCCAGGTCGGTTACCTGCCCGAGTTCTTCCACTACACCGCCGGCCTGGCCGACAAGCTCGAAGGTGGCACCCTGCCGCTGGACAAGCCCGACCTGTTCGCCTACACCGTGCACGAGCCGATCGGCGTGGTCGCCGGCATCATCCCGTGGAACAGCCCGCTGTACCTTACCGCGATCAAACTGGCCCCGGCCCTGGCGGCCGGCAACACCATCGTGCTCAAGCCGTCCGAGCACGCTTCGGCGACCATCCTGGAGCTGGCCCGCCTGGCCCTGGAAGCCGGCTTCCCGCCGGGTGTCGTCAACGTGGTCACCGGTTACGGTCCAAGCACCGGCGCGGCGCTGACCCGCCACCCGCTGGTGCGCAAGATCGCCTTCACCGGCGGTGCAGCCACTGCCCGCCACGTGGTGCGCAGCAGTGCCGAGAACTTCGCCAAGCTGTCGCTGGAGCTGGGCGGCAAATCGCCGAACATCATCTTCGCCGATGCCGACCTGGACAGCGCCATCAACGGCGCCGTGGCCGGCATCTATGCCGCCTCAGGGCAAAGCTGCGTCGCCGGATCGCGCCTGCTGGTGCAGGACGAGATTTTCGACGAGTTCGTCGAGCGCCTGATTGCCCGCGCCAAGCGCATCCGCATCGGCAACCCGCAGGACGATGCCAGCGAAATGGGCCCGATGGCGACCCCGCAGCAGTTGGCCGTGGTCGAAGGCCTGGTCGCCGCGGCCAAGGCTGAAGGCGCCAAGCTGCACATGGGTGGCAAGCGGGCCGAGGTCGAAGGCGAAGGCTGGTTCTACGAACCGACCCTGTTCGAGTGCGACAGCAACTCGATGACCATCATGCAGGAAGAAGTGTTCGGCCCGGTCGCGGCGGTCATCCGCTTCAAGACCGAGGAGCAGGCGCTGGAAATCGCCAACGACTCGCAGTTCGGCCTGGCGGCCGGTATCTGGACCCGCGACCTGGGCCGCGCCCACCGCCTGGCCCGTGACGTGCGCTCGGGCATCATCTGGGTCAACACCTACCGCGCCGTGTCGGCCATGGCCCCGATCGGCGGTTTCAAGAACAGCGGCTACGGCCGTGAGAGTGGCATCGATTCGGTGCTGGCCTATACCGAGCTGAAGACCGTGTGGATCAACCTGTCCACCGCGCCCATGCCCGACCCGTTTGTGATGCGCTAAGAGGTAGCACGAGATGATCGAACCTGGCATCTACAAAGACGTGATGGGCTCCTTCCCGTCCGGCGTTACGGTTGTCACCACCCTGGACGCCGACGGTGGCATCGTCGGCATCACCGCCAGTGCCTTCAGCGCCCTGTCGATCGACCCGGCGCTGGTGCTGTTCTGCCCCAACTACGCCTCTGACACCTACCCGATCCTGCGCGACAGCAAGCAGTTCGCGATCCACCTGCTGTCGGCCGAGCAAACCGCCGAGGCCTATGCGTTTGCCGGCAAGGGCAAGGACAAGGCCAAGGGCATCGAGTGGCACCTGAGCGAGCTGGGCAACCCGCTGCTGGCGAAGGCCACGGCGATCATCGAGTGCGAACTGTGGCGCGAGTATGACGGCGGGGACCATGCGATCATCGTGGGTGCGGTGAAGAACCTGGTGCTGCCCGAGCAGCCGGTAACGCCGATGGTGTACCACAAGGGCAAGCTGGGCGCCCTGCCGCCTTTGGGCTGATAGACCTTTGAGCCGGCGTTGGCTTCTTCGCGGGCTTGCCCGCTCCCACAGGGACGGCGCAGTTCCCGAGACCTGCGCATGACCTGTGGGAGCGGGCAAGCCCGCGAAGAAGCCACCGCCGATGTCCCTGTTTCATTCCGGAGCACTGCGCATGAGCAATGACAAGTACGAGAAAGGCCTGCAAATCCGCACCCAGGTACTGGGCGAAGACTACGTCAACCGCTCGATTCAGAACGCCGACGACTTCACCAAGCCGTTGCAGGAACTGGTCACCGAATACTGCTGGGGCCACGTCTGGGGCCGTGAAGGCCTCTCGCTCAAAGAGCGCAGCATGATAAACTTGGCCATGATTTCCGCGCTCAACCGGCCCCACGAGCTCAAGCTGCACATTCGCGGCGCATTGCGTAATGGCCTGAGCCGTGAACAGATTCGCGAGATCCTGCTCCAGGTCGGCATTTATTGCGGCGTGCCCGCGGCGGTGGACAGCTTCCGCCTGGCCCGCGAAGCGTTCGCTGAAGCCGATGCGGAGCCAACCCGTTAACACCGGGCTGTTCGAACCCACGCAAGGAGCACCCAAGGTTCGTGGTGCTATTGCGGTTGCGGCCGGGCAGCCTCTTTAAGAGCGCACTTGATGAAACGCCAGCCACTCGACGACAGCTTCAAGGTCAACCGCAACCCCGTTACCCTGCGCGAAATCGTGCTAGACAAGCTGCGCGCGGCGATCATGAACTTCCACCTGCTGCCTGGCGACCGCCTGGTCGAACGCGACCTCTGCGACCGCCTTGGGGTCAGCCGTACCTCGGTACGCGAAGCGCTGCGTCACCTGGAATCCGAAGGTCTGGTGGAATTCGCCGACGCCAAGGGCCCACGGGTGGCCATCATCACCCTGGAAGACGCCCGCGACATCTACGAGCTGCGTTGCGTACTCGAAGGCCTGATCGTGCAGTTGTTCACCCTCAACGCCAAGGCCAAGGACATCCGTGCCCTGGAACGCGCGCTGGAGGTCAACCGCGAAGCCTTGGAAGAAGGCGAGTTGCAGCAGGTGCTGGACTCGGTTCAAGGCTTCTACGACGTGCTGCTGGAAGGCTCCGGCAACCAGGTGGCGGCGCAGCAGTTGCGCCAGTTGCAGGCACGCATCAGCTACCTGCGCGCCACCTCGGTGTCGCAGGAAAACCGCCGCGGCGCCAGCAACCGCGAGATGGAAAAGATGGTCGAGGCGATCAAGGGTGGCGACCCGCTGGTTGCCCACCAGGCCTCGGTCGACCATGTGCGTGCGGCTGCCAAGGTAGCCCTGGATTACCTGCGCCAGAAGCAGGAAGACCACGTCAAGGTGCGCGACATCGTCGAGCCCCTGGCGCTGAAGGATCCACGTATTTAACGCCACCCACAGGCCGCTGATCATGCCCAACGCCCCGCGCTACTGCCCGCACTGCACCAAGGAACTGGCCCGGGGCGTTCCTGCAGGTGACACCCACGAACGCCTGCATTGTGGCGGCTGCGGCTACATCCACTACATCAACCCGAAGATCATCGCCGGCTGCATCATCGAGCGTGACGGCAAGTACCTGCTGTGCCAGCGTGCCATCCCGCCCCGCCCCGGCACCTGGACCTTGCCGGCGGGCTTCATGGAGGCTGGCGAGACCACCGAGCAGGCGGCGCTGCGCGAAGTGTGGGAAGAAAGCGGCGTGCGGGCCGACATCATTTCGCCGTACTCGATTTTCAGCGTGCCGAAAATCAGCGAGGTCTACATCATCTTCCGCGCCATCGTGACCGAAGAAACCGGGCAATACGGGCCGGAAACGTTGGCGTACAAGTTCTTCGCACCGGATGAGATCCCTTGGGATCAGATCTACTACCCGGCGATCCGGCAGATTCTCGAACGTTACATCCTGGAGCGGCAGGCTGGGGTGTATGGCATGTACATGGGTAATGACGATACCGGCAAGGTGCACTTCATGCGTTAGCCGGTGCTGGCCCTGTGCTCCAAAAATGCCCGGGTCGCACCAGCAAAGCTCACCCATCACCGCCCACACAACGCGCAACCCCTCTACACCAAGCCCTTCAGCCAACTGGCACCCTCCTTGCTACCGTCAGCCGCTTAAGCTTTTGTCAGCCTTAGATTTTTTAAGGCTTATAGGTACATATTTACTAATTTCCCGTTCCCCCAGCGGCCCGCATCATCGCTCCAACAAGAACGCGTCGCCCATCGCCGGCACGCACCCGGGCAGTTGCCAATGCCCTACCTTGCCTTGGAGTCAGTCATGACCAGTGCAGCCAATTCGGCACCCCTCATAGAAAAACACACGATCGGCTATGTGCCACCGCAAGACCGCCATGGAAAGGTAAGGGATCTGTTCACGCTGTGGTTCGGCGGCAACATTGCGCCGTTGCCCATCGTCACCGGCGCGTTGGGCGTGCAGCTGTTTCACCTGAACCTGGTATGGGGCATCGTCGCCATCCTGGTGGGCCACCTGCTCGGTGGCGTGCTGATGGCCCTGCACTCGGCCCAGGGCCCGCAAATGGGCATCCCGCAGATGATCCAGAGCCGTGCCCAGTTCGGTACCTTGGGCGCGCTGCTGGTGGTAGTGATTGCCGGGGTCATGTACATCGGCTTCTTCGCCTCCAACATCGTGCTCGCCGGCAAGTCTTTGCACGGTGTGGTCGACGCAGTACCGGTGCCGGTCGGCATCGTCATCGGCGCGCTGGGTTCGGGCATCATCGGCATCATCGGCTACCGCTTCATCCACGTCCTCAACCGCATCGGCACCTGGGTGCTGGGTATCGGCATCGTGGTCGGCTTCGGCTATATCTTCACCCATGTGCAGAGCGACGACTTCCTCAGCCGCGGCAGCTTCAACCTGGCCGGCTGGCTGGCCACCGTGTCGCTGGCGGCGCTGTGGCAAATCGCCTTTGCGCCCTACGTGTCGGACTACTCACGCTACCTGCCGGCAGACGTGAAAGTCAGCTCGACCTTCTGGACCACCTACCTGGGCTCGGCCCTGGGTTCGAGCCTGTCGTTCATCTTCGGCGCCGTGGCGGTCCTGGCCATTCCGGCCGGCATGGACACCATGGATGCGGTCAAACTGGCCACCGGGACCCTCGGCCCCGTCATGCTGGTGCTGTTCCTGCTCAGTGTCATCAGCCACAACGCCCTCAACCTGTATGGCGCGGTGCTGTCGATCATCACCCTGGTGCAAACCTTCGCCTACCGCTGGATCCCGACTGCCAAGAGCCGCGCGGTACTGTCGCTG
This sequence comes from Pseudomonas sp. TJI-51, assembly GCF_000190455.2. Taxonomy (NCBI): domain Bacteria; kingdom Pseudomonadati; phylum Pseudomonadota; class Gammaproteobacteria; order Pseudomonadales; family Pseudomonadaceae; genus Pseudomonas; species Pseudomonas sp. TJI-51. The sequence goes on along the minus strand of NZ_AEWE02000168.1, from coordinate 6,925 downwards.
ATCGTGCTGTCGGCGTGCTGCGTGGTCGCCGTGTTCGCTTCGGCGGACTTCATTGGCCACTTCGTCGACATGGTGCTGGTGTTGCTGGTGGTGCTGGTGCCGTGGACGGCGATCAACCTCATCGACTTCTATGCCATCCACAAGGGCGACTACGACATCCAGTCGATCTTCCAGGTCGATGGCGGTATCTATGGCCGTTACAACCCGCAGGCACTGCTCGCTTATGCGGTGGGTATCGTGGTGCAGATCCCATTCATGAACACGCCGCTGTACGTGGGGCCGATTTCCGAGCACATCAACGGCGCCGACCTGTCGTGGCTGGTAGGGCTGGCGGTGACTTCGCCGCTGTACTGGTGGCTGGCCAGCCGTGACAGTGCTTACCGGCGCCGGCAGCTGAGTGCCAAGTTGGCCATGGGGCACTGAGTTTGCTGCGCCGGCAAATCCCAGCAGATGGTTGTGCACCATCGCTGGGAGCTCCGATGCCGGAAGCTGACCCATACATGACCGAGCACCGCAGGTGGGGCGCTCGGTCGCAGCGCCCCCTGCCCCTCAAGCCGAACTCTAACCTCCCTCCGGCAACAAGCTGCGATCAAACATGAACACCCGCCCACCCAGCGGCGTGTGCTGATACAACTGCTGCGGCCGGCCCAGCCTGGGCTGGTTCTTCTCCCCGGTGTCCTTCACCCACCCCAGCTCACGCAAGCGCTCCAGGCGTTTACGCAGCGAGGTGCTGTTCACCGTCTGCCCCAGGCATGCCTGAACCGCCCCCAGGGCATCGAGCACGGTGAATTTCTCCGCCAGCAGGTACAGCGGCAGGCTGCTGTACACGGTCTTTGCCGCCAGCCGCTCGCGGGCCCGCTCCACCAGCAACGTGTGGTCGAAAGGCAAGAGCACCTTGCGCGCCAACACACTGTCCAGGTCAAAAAACGCCAACTGCTCACCCAAGGCTGCCTGCCCAGGGCCGATCAAGGCGAGGTAATAGGTGCTCAGCGACCAGCCCCGCGGATCGCGAAACGCATTGCCCTCGGTACCCACCTGCTCCATGTAGCACGGCACCAGCCGGGTTTTTTCGCGTAACGCGCGCTCGGCCGCGGCCTCCAGGCTGATGTCAGGGGTTCGACCATTGACGATCACCCCCGGCAACGCCCACTGGCCGGCGTGCGGCTCGCGCTCACGGCGGTGCAACAACACTTGCAGATGCTGCGCATCGGGGGCCAGGCGCAGGGTCACGATATCGACACTGGCCAGGACTTCAACTGTACTCACCGGGTTGCTCCTCGTTCACTGGCCTAATAATCCACCAGAGACACTAAGTAAATCAACCAGCAAATCCATAGGGATATATATGCTTGACAGACTTAGATCACCAGGTAGATTATGTGGAGAGTCCAGCAAGGAGAACCGCCATGAAAATCGCCAGTTTCGATGTCGATGCGCAGAACGGCTTCACCGGCAACGCGCCGCAGGAACTCCCGGTTCCCGAAGGCCATGAAATTGCGGTTGACCTCAACACCATGGCCCTGCGCGCCGACCTGCGCCTGGGCAGCAAAGACGCCCACCCGGCCAATGCCGCCTGGGTTGTCGCCGACCCGGCGCACATGCTGCAGCCCCTGCAAATGGCCAACGCCGACCTGACCTGGGTCAGCCACTGCGTTCCCGGCACCCCTGGGTTCGAGCTGCTGCCTGGCCTGCCGGCGCCCATCGATTACGACTACTTCGTGTGGAAGGGTGTCGAGCCCGACCTGCACCCCTACGGCGCCTGCTATCACGACCTCGCCGAACGCCGTTCCACGGGGGTCATCGAATACCTCAAGGTGCAGCAGGTCGGCGCGGTGATCGTCGGCGGCCTGGCCCTGGACTACTGCGTCAAGACCACCGCCCGGCAACTGCGCCAGGCCGGCTTCGAGGTGCTGCTGTACCTGCCGGCCTGCCGTGCGCTGACTCAGGCAGGCGCTATCGAGGCGTGCGGCGCCTTGGCCGCCGAGGGGGTCATCCTCTGCGGCGACGAAGCCGCGCTCGACCACCAGCTTGCCCTGATCAAGGAACAACGCCCATGAGCGAAAGTGTTTTTCGGCCCACGCATCATCCAGAACCTGCTGGACACCGACTTCTACAAGATCACCATGATGCAGGCAGTGCTGCACAACTACCCCAACGCCGAAGTGGAGTGGGAGTTTCGTTGCCGCAACGACGAAGACTTGTCTCCCTACCTGGCTGAAATCCGCTACCAGGTAGAACAGCTGGCCGAGGTCACGGTGACCCACGACCAGTTGGCCTATCTGGAGAAAATCCCCTTCCTCAAACCGGATTTCATTCGCTTTCTAAGCCTGTTCCGTTTCAACCTGCGCTATGTACAGGTGGGCCTGGACGCCGCCGGGCAACTGGCAGTGCGCGTCCGCGGGCCCTGGTTGCACGTGATTCTCTACGAGATCCCGCTGCTGGCGATCATCAGCGAGGTGCGCAACCGTTACCGCTACCGTGACGTGGTGATCGAACAGGTCGGCGAGCGCTTGTACCAGAAGCTCGACTGGCTGAAAGCCGAGGCCAGTGCACAAGAGCTGGCCGGTTTCCAGTTGGCGGACTTCGGCACGCGTCGGCGCTTCTCCTACCGGGTGCAGGAAGAAGTGGTGCACATCCTCAAGCATGATTTCCCGGGGCGCTTCGTTGGCACCAGCAACGTGCACCTGGCGCGTGAGTTCGAGCTCAAGCCGCTGGGCACCATGGCCCACGAATGGTTCATGGCACACCAGCAGTTGGGCCCGCGCCTGGTCGACAGCCAGGCCGCCGCACTGGAATGCTGGGTCAGGGAGTACCGAGGGCTGCTCGGCATAGCGTTGACCGACTGCATCACCATGGATGCCTTCCTCGGCGATTTCGATCTGTATTTCGCCAAGCTGTTCGATGGCTTGCGGCACGACTCTGGCGATCCACTGGCGTGGGCGGAAAAAGCCATTGCCCACTATGAGCGGCTGGGGATCGACCCAAAGAGCAAGACCCTGATTTTCTCCGATGGGCTGGATTTTACCAAGGCGCTGGGGCTGTACCGGGCGTTGCATGAGCGGATCAATGTGAGCTTCGGCATTGGTACCCAACTGACGTGCGATATCCCGGGGGTAGCGCCGATGAACATGGTGATCAAGATGACCGCGTGCAATGGGGCACCGGTGGCGAAAATTTCCGACAGCCCTGGAAAAACCCAGTGCCGGGACGAGAATTTCGTGGCCTATATGAAGCACGTTTTCAAGGTGAATTGATGGCCGCTGTGCCGGCTTCATCGCGGGTGAATTTGTGCCCACCAGGCCGGCACCGTCACGCCACCTGTGGCATGGCCATGCACAACGCCAGAAACCGTGCGGCCGCCCGCGAGGGCGTGGCGGCGTGCGGCATGAGTATGGAAAAACGCCGCAGCAATGCCTGGGGATGCACCTGCAAGCGTTGCAAAGCACCGTCCTCGTGGCGTATGGACATGGCTGAAACAAAGCCGATGCCCATGCCGGCACGCACCGCTTCCTTGACCCCCTCCACACCGGCGATTTCCAGCGCCACACGCATGGCTACGCCATCACGGGCGAATGCCCGCTCAACGACCTGCCGCACCCCCGAGCCGCTTTCACGCAACACCAACGGATAGGCCCCCAGCGCCGCCAATGGCTGCTTGTGCGTGCCTGCCAGGGGGTGCCCGCGCGGCACGATCGCCACGATTTCGTCCTCGTGCCACGGCGTGGTGTGCGTGCCCAGGGGCAACTCATGGCCGGGCGGCCCCTCGATCAGGGCGATATCAACGCTGTCCAGTGCTGCCACGATCTCCGCCGTGTTGCCATGCGAGGTCGTCACCAGCACGTCCGGGTACTGCCGATGAAAATCGGCAATCAGGTAAGGCAACAGGTAACTGGCGGGCGTAGTGCTGGCGCCAATGCGCAAGGTGCCGCGCTCCAACCCGCGCATGGCCTCGCGCAGGGCTTGGGCCTGGCGGAAGGTATCGCGCAGGCGCTCGGCGTGTGCGAGCAGTTGCTCGCCAGCCGCTGTCAGGCGCACGCCACGACCGGCCCGTTGGTAGAGGGGTTCGCCGAACGCCTCCTGCAGCAGCTTGAGCTGCCCGGAAACCGCAGGCTGCGACAGGTGCAGGGCCTGGGCCGCATGGCTGATGTTGCCATGCTCGGCAACGGTGGCGAATGTTATCAGCTGTTCTGGGGTCATGAACTCAAAATATCAGTAAAGCGGATATTTGCCATCCCAAATTACGATTTTTTATAAGCTTATAACCGGATTAATGTAGGCCTCGTCGAATCATTGCCCGGAGGACTCACATGGCCACGGTACCGTCCCATCCTGCCTACACCCCTACCCTTTCTACCAAAGGGCGGCTCAATGGCATCCTGTTCGTCGCGCTGTTCGCGCTGGCTGTCACGCAACTGGCGGCCATACCCGCCATCGCCAGGTTTGGCATCAGCCCGCTGATTGTCGGCATCGTCGCCGGTGCGCTGTATGGCAACGCGCTGCGTGACGGCGTGCCGGCAAGCTGGGCCGCAGGTATCAATTTTTCCGCTCGCGGCTTGTTACGCATTGCCGTGGCGTTCTTCGGCCTGCGGGTGAGCCTGCAGGAAATTGCCGAGGTAGGCTGGTCGGGGCTAATCGTCTCGCTGCTGGTGGTTGGCAGCACATTGCTGATCGGCCTGTGGTGCGGCATGAAAGTCTTCAAGCTTGACCGCGACACCGCGCTGCTGACGGCCGCCGGTAGCGCCATCTGCGGGGCAGCCGCCGTGCTGGCATTTGAATCGGCGCTGCGCAGCGCCCCGCACAAGAGCGCCATGGCGGTGGGCAGTGTGGTGCTGTTCGGCACCTTGTTGATGTTCGTCTACCCCTTGGCGATCAACGCTGGCTGGCTGCACCTGGACACCTTGGGTGCCGGCCTGCTGCTGGGCGGCACCATCCACGAAGTGGCCCAGGTGGTCGGCGCCGCCAGCAACGTCAGCCCGGAAGTCACCCACATCGCGACCATCGTCAAGATGACCCGGGTCATGCTGCTGGTACCCGTGCTGCTGGTGGTCGGCCTGTGGATCAGCCGTTCGCGCCAGGCTGGCCAGGGCAAAGGCAACGGCCGCATCGCCATGCCCTGGTTCGCCTTCGGCTTCCTCGCCCTGGTGCTGGTGAACTCGCTGCAGGTGCTGCCCGGCAGCGTGACCCAGGCGCTCAACGGCCTGGACACCTTCGCCCTGACCATGGCGATGACCGCGCTGGGCATGGAGACGCGCTTGAGCCAGATTCGTCAGGCCGGGCCACGGGCGCTGGCGACCGGGGCGCTGCTCAACCTGTGGCTGGTTGGCGGCGGCCTGGCAATCACCCTCGGGGTGCAGAAGTTGTTGAGCTGATCGGCAACCCGGCGGCGAAGCAGGCGCAGCCCTGCAAAGGTTTTTCACCGCCCCCCTCGTGGCCGCCCACATTTCTCGGTATGGTGTTGTCCAAGAAGGATGTTTTACCCGCACAGGAAAGACTTAGATGCCTCAACGCCATGTCATCAATGCATCCGTCAGCCCCAAAGGCAGCCTGGAGACGCTGTCACAACGTGAAGTGCAGCAACTGAGTGAAGTCGGTACCGGTAGCCTTTACACCTTGTTCCGCCAGTGCGCCCTGGCCATCCTCAACACCGGCGCCCATGTCGACAACGCCAAGACCATCCTCGAGGCTTACCGGGACTTCGAGGTGCGTATCCACCAACAGGACCGTGGCGTGCGCCTGGAGCTGCAGAATGCCCCGGCCGACGCCTTTGTCGATGGCGAGATGATCGCCAGCACCCGCGAAATGCTGTTCAGCGCCCTGCGCGACATTGTCTACACCGAAAGCGAACTGGCCAGCCAGCGCATCGATCTGGAAAGCTCCCAGGGCATCACTGATTACGTGTTCCACCTGCTGCGCAACGCCCGCACCCTGCGCCCGGGTGTGGAGCCGAAGATGGTGGTGTGTTGGGGCGGCCACTCGATCAGCAGCGAGGAATACCAGTACACCAAGAAGGTCGGGCACGAACTGGGGCTGCGCAAGCTGGACGTGTGCACCGGTTGCGGCCCGGGCGTGATGAAGGGCCCGATGAAGGGCGCGACCATTGCCCATGCCAAGCAGCGCATGCATGGCAGCCGCTACCTGGGCCTGACAGAGCCGGGCATCATCGCTGCCGAGGCGCCCAACCCGATTGTCAACGAACTGGTGATCCTGCCGGACATCGAGAAGCGTCTGGAAGCCTTCGTGCGTGTCGGCCACGGCATCATCATCTTCCCCGGTGGCGCCGGTACGGCAGAGGAATTCCTCTACCTGCTGGGTATCCTCATGCACCCGGACAACCACGACCTGCCGTTCCCGGTGGTGCTCACCGGCCCACGCAGTGCCGAACCCTACCTGCAGCAGTTGCATGCCTTTGTCGGTGCCACGCTGGGCGAGGCGGCACACCGCTTGTACGAGATCATCATCGACGACCCGGCAGAAGTTGCCCGGCACATGGTCGACGGGCTCAAGGCGGTTAAGCAGTTCCGCCGCGAGCGCAACGACGCCTTCCACTTCAACTGGTTGCTGAAGATTGAGGAGAGCTTCCAGCGCCCCTTCGACCCTACGCATCAGGCCATGGCAGAACTGGACCTGCGCCGCGATCTGCCACCGCACGAACTGGCGGCCAACCTGCGCCGGGCGTTTTCCGGCATCGTGGCCGGCAACGTCAAGGACAAGGGTATCCGCCTGATCGAGGAGCACGGCCCTTATCAGATTCGTGGCGACAGTGCTGTGCTCGATCCGCTGGGGCGGTTGCTGCAGGCGTTCGTCGACCAGCACCGGATGAAGTTGCCCGGCGGGGCGGCGTATGTACCGTGCTATCAGGTCGTGACCTGACAGCGCCTTGCGCTAATGCGCGTCAGTCATGCAACTTGGGGCCGCGTTGCGGCCC
>NZ_AEWE02000167.1:477-4752 GCF_000190455.2 Pseudomonas sp. TJI-51 | reverse complement strand
ATGGGCTGCAAAGCAGCCCGGTTATCTGCGCCACCTGTTTCTTACATCCTGCAACGCTCTATCCCACTGCCCACGCGTCATCCTCTGCCATACTCCGCCGTACACAGTTTGAAATAGTCCCCCGATTGAAACGGCACCCCAGGCCCCTTATATACCCCGCAGTAAGCGACAATTCATCCGTCAGGAGAACGTAACAACCATGATGCGCATTCTGTTGTTTGTAGCCACCAACCTCGCGGTGGTGCTGGTTGCAAGCATTACCCTGAGCCTGTTCGGTTTCAACGGGTTCATGGCCGCCAACGGGGTCGACCTGAACCTCAGCAGCCTGCTGGTGTTCTGCGCCGTGTTCGGCTTCGCCGGCTCCCTCGTCTCGCTGTTCATCTCCAAGTGGATGGCGAAGATGACCACCGGCACCCAGATCATCACCCAGCCGCGCACCCGCCACGAGCAGTGGCTGTTGCAAACGGTCGAGGAGCTGTCCCGGGAAGCGGGCATCAAAATGCCTGAAGTGGGCATTTTCCCGGCCTACGAGGCAAACGCCTTCGCCACCGGCTGGAACCGTAACGACGCACTGGTAGCGGTGTCCCAGGGCTTGCTGGAGCGTTTCTCGCCCGACGAAGTGCGTGCGGTACTGGCCCACGAAATCGGCCACGTGGCCAACGGCGACATGGTTACCCTGGCGCTGGTTCAAGGCGTGGTGAACACCTTCGTGATGTTCTTCGCCCGGATCATCGGTAATTTCGTCGACAAGGTCATCTTCAAGAACGAAGAAGGCCAGGGCATCGCCTACTACGTGGCAACCATCGTTGCCGAGTTGGTATTGGGCATCCTGGCCAGCATGATCGTCATGTGGTTCTCGCGCCGCCGCGAATACCGCGCCGACGAAGCCGGTGCACAACTGGCCGGCACTTCGGCGATGATCGGCGCTCTGCAGCGCCTGCGGGTGGAACAAGGCCTGCCGGTGCACATGCCGGACACGCTCAAGGCCTTCGGCATCAACGGCGGCCTCAAGCATGGCCTGGCCGGCTTGCTGATGAGCCACCCGCCGCTGGAAGACCGTATCGAGGCCCTGCGCCGTCGCGGTTGATCCACCGGGTAAGCAAGGGCGACTTCGGTCGCCCTTTTTTGTGCCTGCCTGTGCAGGCTTACCCGCGCTAGCGCCGGCAGACCCGGTAGACCCGCTCCAACACACTGGATGCCCCGGCCTGCAGAAACTTCGGACTTTCCCCGAGCACCTGCGCCTGCTCCAGTTCATCCACCTGCCAGCCCGCAAAGCCCTGCCTCAGCTCCTGATCCGCCACCGAAAACGGCGGACCGGCCAGCAGCGACTGGTCGTAATCCAACGTCACCACCACGCCAAGGCACCCGGCTGGCAACAACGCCGACAGGGCCTGCGCGTAGCGCGCACGCATGGGCGGCGGCAGGGCAATCAGCGCCGCGCGGTCGTACAGGCCCGCGCAGTCGCCGACATCTTCTGCCTGCAGGGCAAAGAAGTCCCCACACCACAGCTCCACGTCGCCACTGCGCCATACTTCAAAGTCGCCACGCTGCCGCACCTCGGCCTCAAGCCCATGCTCGCGGAAGAAACCCTCCACGGCCCGCCGCGAAAGCTCCACGCCCAATACCCGGTGCCCCTGCCCGGCCAACCAGGCCAGATCGAGGCTTTTGCCGCACAGTGGCACCAGCACGCGGCTGCCGGGCACCTGCTGCAATGTTGGCCAGTACCGCTGCAGATACGGGTTCACCTGCGCCTGGTGGAAGCCGATCTGGTTGTCGGCCCACCGTTGCTGCCAGAACGCTGGCTCCATGAACACTCCCGATTTTTAGATGGTTTGCCAGTAAAAGTTGGTTTGGATTTCGATCTTTAGTTGATCGAAGATGAGTGCATCTTAACCTTCAGGACCCCGCCATGCTGCCCAGCCTGTTCATTTCCCACGGCTCCCCCATGCTTGCCCTGCAACCCGGCGCCAGCGGCCCGGCGCTGGCAGGGCTCGCCAACGCACTGCCGCGGCCGCAAGCCATTGTGGTGGTGTCGGCGCACTGGGAAAGCCGCGAGCTGCTGATCACCGGTGGCGCACACCCAGAAACCTGGCATGACTTCTACGGCTTCCCACCGGCCTTGTATGCGGTGCAGTACCCTGCGCCCGGTGACCCTGCCCTCGCCGGCCGGGTCGGCGAGCTGCTGCATGGCGCCGGGCTGGCCGCGCGCCTCGACCCGCAGCGGCCATTCGACCATGGCGCCTGGGTGCCGTTGTCGTTGATGTACCCCAATGCGAGCATCCCAGTGGTGCAGGTTTCGCTGCCCACCCAGATGGGCCCGGCGCTGCAAGTGAAGGTTGGCCAGGCACTGGCGGGGCTACGCCAGGAGGGCGTGCTGCTGGTGGGTTCGGGCAGCATTACCCATAACCTTGGCGAGCTGGACTGGCATGCCGGGCCCGACGTGATCGAGCCGTGGGCGTTGGCGTTTCGAGATTGGGTAGTGGAAAAACTGCGGGCTGATGACCGGGAGGGGTTGCTGGCTTATCGGCAACAGGCGCCGTTTGCAGTGCGCAACCACCCGAGCGATGAGCATTTGTTGCCGCTGTTTTTTGCCCTTGGGGCGGGGGGGCAGTTTGGCGTTGTGCACCAAGGCTTCACCTTGGGGGCGCTGGGGATGGACATCTACCGGTTCGACTGACGATTGCGGGGGGCTGCCGCGCAACCCCACCATGGCACAGGCAAAAAAATCCCCAGCCAAGGCCGGGGATTTTTCATTGCGCCAGGATCAATCCTCGCGGTAGCGGCGCAGCTTCAGCTGCTTGCCGGCCACGCGGGTGTCCTTGAGCTTGGACAGCAGCTTCTCGAGGCCATCTTCCGGCAGCTCGACCAGGCTGAAGCTGTCGCGCACCTGGATACGACCGATCGCGTCACGCGCCAGGCCACCCTCGTTGAGGATAGCGCCCAGCAGGTTCTTGGCGGCGATGCCGTCACGGGCACCCAGGGCGGTACGGCAACGCACGCGGCCTTCGGCCAGCGGCAGCGGCGCACGACGCTCGCGGTCGCCGCGGTCAGGGCGCTCGCTGCGCTCACCACGTTCGGTACGCTCACCACGCGGGGCGAAGCTCGGCACCAGCGGCTGCTCACGCTCTACCGCCGCCAGGTCCAGCGCCTGGCCGTTGGTGGCCTTGCGCAGCAGGGCCGAGGCCAGGGCACGGGCGCTGCAACCCAGGTCGTTGGTCAGGCGGTCGAACAGGTCACCATGGGTGGCTTCAGCCTCGGCAACCAGTGGCGCCAGGCTGTTGGTCAGCTTCTTGATGCGCGCATCGAGCACCGCCTGGGCGTTCGGCAGGCGCGCTTCGGCAACCTTCTGCCCGGTTACACGCTCGATTACCTGCAGCATGCGGCGCTCACGTGGCGTGACCAGCAGCAGCGCACGGCCTTCGCGACCGGCACGGCCGGTACGGCCGATACGGTGCACGTAGGACTCCGGGTCGTACGGCATGTCAACGTTGAATACGTGAGTGATGCGCGGTACGTCCAGGCCACGGGCCGCCACGTCGGTGGCGACAACGATGTCCAGGCGGCCATCCTTGAGCGAGTCGATCACGCGCTCACGCTGGTTCTGGGCGATGTCGCCGTTCAGCGCAGCAGCCTTGTAGCCCTTGGCTTCCAGCGCGGCGGCCAGGTCCAGGGTGGCTTGCTTGGTGCGCACGAAGGCGATCAGCGCGTCGAACTCTTCCACTTCCAGCAGACGCAGTACAGCCGGGATCTTCTGGTCGGCGTGGACCATCAGGTGGGCCTGATCGATCGCGGTAACGGTCTGGGTCTTGCTCTGGATCTTGACGTGCTTGGGTTCGCGCAGGTGGCGCTCGGCGATCGAACGGATCGACGACGGCAGGGTGGCGGAGAACAGCACGGTCTGGCGGGTAGCAGGGATGGCGTCGAAGATCACTTCGAGGTCGTCCATGAAGCCCAGCTTGAGCATCTCGTCGGCTTCGTCCAGTACCAGGTACTGCACGGTCGACAGGACTTTTTCGTCGCGACGCAGGTGGTCGCACAGACGGCCCGGGGTGGCGACGACGATTTGCGCGCCGTTGCGGATGGCGCGCAGCTGTGGGCCCATTGGGGCACCACCGTACACAGCAACCACGTTCACGCCTGGCATCTGCTTGGCGTAGGTTTCGAAAGCGGTAGCAACTTGCAGCGCCAACTCACGGGTTGGCGCCAGGATCAGGGCTTGCGGTTCGCGCTTGCTCACATCGATCTTGTTGAGGATCGGCAGGGCGAAGGCAGCGG
>NZ_AEWE02000167.1:0-387 GCF_000190455.2 Pseudomonas sp. TJI-51 | reverse complement strand
TGGTGTTTAGCCACTACGGCAGCAACGATATTCGGGTTGAGATCGAGAGCGGCGAAGCCGCCGGTTTCCTGGGTCATGGGTCTGCCTCTAGGTGCATCCGCAAAGACCCATGCTCCAAAGCTGCACATGCCTTGAAAGACCGTCAGGTCACCCAGGCAGCTTTGGCGGCGGGGATTTGCGAAAACGATTGAAAAAGAAAACTTGGGAAGGTCCGCCTAGCGGACGTGCAGCCGAAGCTGGACTCGGAGGATTTGCACCACCTGATTTTGAGGTCCGCTAAAAGACCGGCGCGTACTATACCTGAAATGTACGGTTAGGTGAGGAATATTTTCAGGGGCTGAAACGATAATCCCTGACGCTGCCACGATCCCCGTAGGAGCGGCCTTG
>NZ_AEWE02000166.1:0-3915 GCF_000190455.2 Pseudomonas sp. TJI-51 | reverse complement strand
CGCGGGCGGCGCTCGGTCTTCCAGGCGACACACCTGTCATGGCCTGCACTTTGTCGTCGCAACACTTTCTCCAGGCAGGCACCACGCCCCCCGACAGACCTCGCAAAAATCGAAAAATCCTGATACCAATTACATTTCGCATTTGACAATCATTATCATTGTGAATAGCTTGTCGCACGTCGTAGGAAGCTTCCCTGCCCCGGGTGCCTCCTCCCCCTTTGTGACAAGGTGATTTCCATGGCGGAACAACTATCCACAAGTAAGTGCGATTCACCATTACTGCAGGCCTTCGTAGACAACCGCAGCATTCTGGTCAAGATTGCAGCGCGCATTACCGGCTGCCGCTCGCGTGCCGAAGATGTGGTGCAGGACGCCTTCTTCCGGCTCAGCGCCGCTCCGCAGATAACCTCGTCGTTCAAGGCGCAGCTGAGCTACCTGTTCCAGATCGTGCGCAACCTGGCGATCGACCATTACCGCAAGCAGGCGATGGAGCTGAGATACTCCGGCAGTGAAGAGGAAGGCCTGAATGTGGTCATCCAGAACGCCTCGCCCGAAGCCACCCACATCAACCTGGCCGCGCTGGACGATATAGCCGAAGCGCTGAACCAGTTGCCCCAGCGCACCCGCTATGCGTTCGAGATGTACCGCCTGCATGGCGTACCGCAGAAGGACATCGCCAAGGAACTAGGCGTGTCGCCGACCTTGGTCAACTTCATGATCCGCGATGCCCTGGTGCATTGCCGCAAGACCGCCAACCGGCAGGGCTGACCCTAGCTGCAAGCTTCAAGCTACAAGCTACAAGCTTCAAGTTAAAAGAAAAAGCCAAAGCAGAACGCGATCGGCTTTTGCTTGTAGCTTGCAGCTTGTAGCTTGCAGCTTGCAGCTTGCCGCTCTGGCCATCAGGCGAGCCTGCAACGATCGAAGAACCGCTCCCGCCCCAGAATCATCAGCGCCGCGCGCTTGTGCGGGAAGTCGAACTCCTTCTCGCAATGGAAGCACTGGTCGTGCATGTAGCCGATCATCTTGCCATTGTCGGCACGCGGCTCGGCGACCACCCGCTGGGTACGCGGGTCATCCAAGAACAGGTAATGCACCAGCGCCGATAGCCAGCTGGTGACCTTGTGGGGCCCACGATGGCTCTGCTCCCCGACCAGCATGTGGATGCCGCGGTCGTAGTCATCAGCTGGGTAGAACGGTGCAATGCGATCCTCCTTGGCCCAGTAAGCCTCGAAATAGGCAAATGGCTGATCGTCGAAGCAGCCAATCAACGTCAGGGTATGCGGGTCGGCCTCCAGCTTGGCCAGGTACTCGCGGTGCTGGGCAAGCGTGCCGCTTTCCTGCCAGAACGCCTCCACGCGCGGGTCGTTCTGCCAGCGGTTGAAGCGCTCCAGGTCATGCTCGATGTCCAGGGTGCGCAGTGACACCCAGCTACCCAGCCGCGCATCGAAGCGCCGATAGACCTCGCCACGGGGCTTGGGCGCCCGCCGCGGGTGGCGCTTGCCGTTGCTGATCTGCATCTGCTGCGGGTAGGGGGCAGCCAGCGCCTCACCCAGCCAGGGCTGCGGCAATTGCCAGAACAGCGCGCGCTCGCACAGGTACTGCCCAGGCACATCGCCCACCAGCAGCAGGCCGCTGGCCAATGCCTGCGGCACCACCTCGGGCAGGTGCCAGGCCAGGCGCTGGCAGGCACTGTCACGGGACAACAGCCAATAGCAGGCCGCCCACAAGGCTTGATAAGGGCGCTCGGGGCACAGCTGCTCAAGGTGTACCTGCAAGGTTGGACCCGCCTGCAGGCGCACCTGCGCCAGCGGGCGGCCCTCCAGGGTCAGGCTCAGCCTGTTGGCCCCCTCCTCGGCACTGAGGCTGCGCCAACGTGGCGGTGACTGTGGCTGCGAAGCGGCATCGAAGGGCATGGGTGGGTCTCGCGAAATGAACAAAGGGCTCACTGTCGAGAACGATGCCACGCCGCGGCAATTTAGTCCTCGGGCGCACTGACGGCGATGCGGTAAGGCTGGAAAATGCGCGCCAGTTCACCGCTATCACGCAAACCTCTCAACAGTTCAGCGAACGACCGCTCGCCAATGGGCGCGGCGGGCCGCAGCAGCGCGTAGTGGTGGTAAACCTGATCGATGCGCTGCGATGCAACCAGTTGCGCACGGCTGGACGGGTTACGTGCCAGGAAGTCACTGAGGTAGGAGCGCGTGACCAGGGCAATGTCGGCGCGGCCCGCCTGCACCATCAGCAGGTTGCTGTCGTGCGAATAGGTCAACGTCGCATTGTAGGCCTTGCGCAGGTAGCGCGGGTCGGCGTTGAAACCGGCGAACGCATAGTGATAGCCGTTGAACAGGGCCAGGCGCTTGCCCTTCAGGTCATCGAAGTAATGCGGGGCGCGCCCGTCCACCTGGCGGGCCACGAACACTTCGGCATCTTCCAGGCCCATGTCCACCTGTTGATGGGGGATCTGCTCCCAGCCCCACTGCGGGTTCTCGAAAATGGCCATATCGGTACGGCCCTGCTGCAAGTCACTGAAACGCCGCTGGATGGAAGTGGGCACCAATACGAAGCGGTAGCGCTGCTGGGCACGGTTGAGCGCAGCGACCAACTGCGGCAACAAGCCGATATCGGCGCCCTGCTCGGGGCGCACCGTATACGGCGGGAAATGCGCGGCACCGACTTTCACCTCGATGGCACCTGCCGCGCATGCCGGTACGGCCAACCAGTAAACAGCCAGCAACATGAGGGTGGACAAGGCCTTCAGGCCGGGCGCAAGGGTAAAGGCGGACATTCATCACGGTTCATGCCTGGGTTCGCTTAAGCTAGGCGTTTTACCGGGGCGGCACAACTGCTGCCTCCGGCTTTCGTGCCCCTCGATACGCCATTGGCGGTGACAAAACGGGCGGCAAAATGCCACGAGGTGCCGGATGCGCCGAGTTTGGCTACGCTCTAGCAGGATCTGCAAGGGAGCCTGGTATGGGCCATTGGTTGGTGATCGACCTGGAGGCCACCACCGATGAGGGTGGGTGGCCGGTCACGGAGATGGAAGTCATTGAAATCGGCGCGAGCCTGGTCACCCGCGAAGGCCGTGAGGTCGACCACTTCCAGCGTTTCGTGCGCCCGCGGCGGCGCCCGCAGCTGACCCCGTTCTGTCGCGAGCTGACCCACATCAGCCAGGCCGACGTCGATGCGGCCGCGCCGTTTCGCGAGGTATGGGCCAGCTTCGAGCACTGGCTCGGGCAGCATCGTGAACAGTTGCAGGCCTGGGTCAGTTGGGGCGACTACGACCGCCAGCAACTGCATCAGGAATGGCACCTGCACGGCGTGGACAGCCTGCTGCGCACGCTGGCGCACATCAACCTCAAGCAACGCTTTGCCAAGGCCCGCCACCTACAGCGCCCTGCCGGCCTGAACGGCGCCCTGCAACTGGCTGGCATGCACTTCTGCGGGCAGCAGCACCGGGCCCTGGAAGATGCGCGCAACACAGCGCGGCTGCTGCCCTTGAGCCTGCCCGCCGACGGGCCCTGAAAGCAGATGACGAGGCCATTGGGCTTGGGCATACTGGCCAGCCCTTTTTCCTCCCCTTTTTCAGGAGACGCCCATGTTCCAGGTCAACGAGTACTTCAACGGGACCGTCAAGTCGATCGCCTTCACGGGCGAAGAAGGCCCGGCCACTGTCGGCGTGATGGCCCCGGGCGAATACGAGTTCGGCACCGCCAAGCGTGAAATCATGCACGTGGTGTCGGGTGCGTTGATCGTCAAGCTGCCAGGCAGCGACAACTGGGAAACCTTCAAGGCGGGCGACACGTTCAATGTACCGGCTGACAGCAAGTTCCAGCTGCAGGTGAAGGTCGACACCGCCTACCTGTGCGAGTACCGCGACTAAGCGTCAGCCTGCACCCGCCCTATCGCCGGCAAGCC
>NZ_AEWE02000165.1:5227-15837 GCF_000190455.2 Pseudomonas sp. TJI-51 | reverse complement strand
GCGTGCCCGCGAACAGGCCGGCCCAGGCTAGCCCTTGGCCCGGCGGGCCTTGAAGAAGTCGCTGAGGATCTGCCCACACTCCTGCGCCAGCACCCCGCCCTCCACCATCACCCGGTGGTTGAGAAAGCCCTGGCCGAAGAACTGCCCCTGGCTTTGCACGATCCCCGCCTTGGGCTCCAGCGCGCCAAACACCACCCGCATCACCCGTGAATGTACGATCAGGCCTGCACACATGCTGCACGGTTCCAGCGTGACGTACAGGGTGCTGCCTGGCAGGCGGTAGTTGCTGGCCGCCTTGGCCGCCGCCCGAATCGCCACCATCTCGGCATGGGCACTGGGGTCGCTGTCGATGATCGGCCGGTTGAAACCCTGGCCAATCACCTGGCCATGCTGGACCAGCACGGCCCCCACCGGTACCTCGCCCAGCGCTGCACCCTCGGCTGCCAAGGACAACGCCAGGCGCATGTATTCCTGATCGCGGCTGCGATCGATAATCTGCGGGCGCATCACACCACCGCGATAGCGGCCATCAGGCCGGTTTCCATGTGGTCGATGACGTGGCAGTGGAACATCCAGGTGCCGGGGTTATCCGCCACCAGGGCCACCTGCGCGCGCTCGTTCTTGCCCAGCAGGTAGGTGTCGGTGAACCACGGTTCCTTGATGTCGTGCCGGTTGGAGGCGATCACCTTGAAACTCATGCCATGCAGGTGGATCGGGTGCTGGTACTGGGTCATGTTCTTCAACTCGAAGATGTAGCTTTTGCCTTTTTGCAGCGTGGCGATGGGGCGGTCGGCGCAGGTCTTGTCGGTGATGTCCCAGGCTTGGCCGTTGATTTGCCAAAGGCTCGGTGGCTTGTCCTGGTCGGTGGTGACCGAAACCTTCGCCGCCCATTCGAAATTGAAGTTGAGCTTCTCGGCATTCTCCAGGTCCGGTTCGGCTATCGGGTTGGCCGGCAGCGCTGGCGGCCAGTCCCCCGGGGCATCGGTACTGGCCACCGAGCGCAGGGTGCCCAGGCGCACGAAGCCATCGCGCAGGGAAATTTCCTCCCCCGCCTGGGGAATGCGGATAGCCAGGCAGATGCGCATGCCAGGGCCGAGCCAGTACTCGTCCTCCAGGGGGCGAGGGGTCACCGGGTTACCATCGAGCGCGTAGATCCGGGCCTCGCAGTTGCCCTTGAGGTTCACCCGGTAAGTCCAGGTGTTGTCCAGGTTCAGCAGACGCACGCGCACCACCTGCCCGGCCGGGAGTTCGGTGACCGCGTCGGCCTGGCCATTGATGGTGATCAGGCGCCCTGCGGTGCCGTTGCGCGCGGCCTCGCGCGGGATACTGAACGGCAGCCAGCCACCCTCCTCGTCCACGTGCCAGTTCTTCAGGCTGAGTGTGCGCTCATGCCGGAAGCCGGTGGGCTCGCGCTCCTCGACGATCAGCGGGCCGACCAGGCCACGGCCCAGCTCTTCGGAACTGCTGACATGAGGGTGATACCAGTAGCTGCCCGCATCCGGTACGCGGAACTTGTAGTCGAAGTACTCGCCTGGCTTGACCGGCAGTTGCGACACATAAGGCACGCCGTCCATCTCCAGCGGCAGGCGGATACCGTGCCAGTGGATGGTGGTTTCCACCGGCAGGTGGTTGATGAAGCGCACCCGCAGCCAGGTGCCTTGGCGCACACGCAATTCGGTGCCCGGTGCGGATGGCCCGAACGCCCAGGCCTCGGTCTTGAAGCCCGGCACCAGCTCGACGTCAAGCGGCGCGGCGATCAGCTCGTAGTCATAGCCGGCGTTGTCGTCCTCGACCTTGCCCAGCCAGTAACGCGCCGCGCCACCGGCGCCCAGGCCAACCACAACCAGGCCGGTCAGGCCCTTGAGCATTTGTCGACGGGTGAAGGACATCGGTGCGGGTACCTCGTGTTCGGTGCGATCAAGCTGCCAGCCTCGGCTGACGATGAAGGGCGAATACGATACACCTGCAAATGGGAAATATTAAGTGAAGTCTCTAGAGACCCTGGCGTTCCGCTTCCATGGCGCCGCCCCACAACTGATTGAACCACTGCCGGTCATGGTCGCCAGGTTGGCGCATGGCAGCCTGCAGCAGTGCACCGTCCAGCCTGACGCGAAGGTTGTCGAGGCGCGCAGCCAGTGGCGGATGGGAGTCGAATGGATGGGGCATGGTCAGGCCCAGCACGTCCTCATCCAGCCGCAATGGCACGCGCTGCAAATGCCGGGGCAGCGCTGCCAGCAGGCCTTGGCCGCCGCACTCGTGCAGCAAGGCATCGACCATGCTGCCCAGGGCGATCGCCCGCAACAACGCCTGCATGAACAGCTCCGGCCCGGCCACTTCGGCACCGGCCCGGTCAGCCAGCAATTCCTGCTCACGCCCCCAGCGATGGACCGCGACCTGAAAATGGTGCAGGAACTGACCGGCTGCCCATACCACCGGGCGAGCGACCCAGGCGGCGCCGCGCTCAGCGTCCACCAGGGTCGAGAACTGGGCGCACATCAAGCTGAAGCGTGCGTTGGTCGCACTGCCCTGCTCCGTGTCGCGGCTGCGAAAATGGCCAAGCTCATGGCCAATGATCGCGGCGGCTTCCCGCTGGCTCAAGGCGCCGAGACACGGTAACGACAGATACAAGGTTCGGCCATTGAGTACCGACTGACAGGGCTGCAGCACGACTGGAACGCTGGTGACGAAAAAGCTTTGGTCGATGCCGACCACGATATTGTCCGGTACTGGCGCACGCAACTGCGTGGCCAGGCCCTCAACCCATTGCCAGAGCGCCGGAGCCCCCTGACGGTGAAGCTGTCGGCCGAGAAAGCTCGCCTTCGACGCCCCGATGCGCGGCCATTGCTGGCGCATTCGCCAGGCGGTACGCAGGCACACGAGCAGTAATGACGCCAGCGGCAGCACCACGATCAGCACGGTATACCCGCCCTGTGCCGCATGGCTGAAGCCGGCGCTGACTTCATACAGCAGCAGAAGGCCCAACGAGCCAGCCAGCAGCCCCATGTAGACGCTTAGCCAACGCCCCAGCACCCGCCAGCTGGCGGTCATGCGCTGGTGCAGGTAATGCGCCGAGCGCAAGGCCCGCCAGGCGTCGTACCTGAGCCTGAGCCAAGCGCCGATGCCAGCGACCAGCGCGCCCCATGCCAGCCAGCCGCCGACACCGGCCAGCGTTCTACGCACGCTAAGCCAGTGGCGGTCGGTATCGAGTTCATCCAACTGCCGTTGCAGCACTTCACGCGTGTCCAGGCGCCCTGCCAGTTCCTTGCGCGCCGCCCAAGGCAGTGTGCGCAACAAGTCCTCGCTGGGCGTTGCCAGCCACTGCCGGATGATCCCCGCCTGCTCTTGCGCCGTCTCGGCCCGCCATTGCTGCACGCCGCCCCAGCCGACCAGCAGCAGCGGCAACAGCAGCATGACCAGGCCCCAACCCAGGCGCCTCATTGCAGCGCCCCGCTATACATCTACCTGCATCAACTCCAGTTGTCGTTGGGCATGGGCCGCATTGCGGTAGGCCGCCAACAGCTCGAGCACTTCGTCGTTCCCCAGCTTGCGACCCTTCAAGGCCAGGCCGGCAGACATGATGCGAATCTGCGGTCGCGGCTTTTTCAGGGCCATCGCCTGGTTTCCGAAAAACTGCAGCTTGACCACGCGATGCTTAGGCAGCGCAGCTTCGCTGCTCATCTCCAGCGTCTGTACCATGACCAGGCCTTCGTCCTTGACCGCGATGTCCTCGACTTCAGCCATGTCGACAGGGGCGTCCAGGGTATCGACGAACAGCTGTCGGCGAGTCAGGCGCATGAACACCTGCGTGCCCGCGTTGCGGTGCTGCCAGGTCACCGCTGCCGCCATGCACAACACGAACAGCACCAGTGCGACCGCGCCCAGGCGTTGCGGGTTGAACGTGGTGACCAGCAGAATCAGGGCGCCCACCAGCAGTATCGGCCCCCAGACCTTGTAACGCCGGGTGTTGGTGAATTCGCTTTGCTCCGGGACGCGCTCGATTACCTGTTTGAGTTCGGCAACCACCCGCTCGCGCTGGGCGGCACGGGCTTGCTCATAGTCTTCGCCAAGCGCGCCGGAAAGGTCGGCCAGCGGATCGTCGGGTTTAGCCATGATCAGATGTGCTCCCCGTTCACTGCTGCTTGGCCAGGTAATCGGTCAGAAAAGCCTGCGCATCACCTTGGCGCGACAGCCCCTCGGAGTAGCCAACCGGCAACGGTTGCGGCTCACCCGGCAGGTAGAGCTCGCCGCCCCAGCCGCCCTGCACGATCAACACGACAAACTTGTTGCCATCGGCCGTCGTCCAGTAGCGGGTGTCCTTGGCGGTTTTCTCGACCTGCATTTTCTGAATGCGCATGTTCCAGTCGTGATCGACGCCTTCGACCTGGACCAGCGCCTCATTGGCGGCCCGCTCGCCAATGCGCAGCGTCCATACCTTGACGCCCTCGGTGCCCATATAGGCCTTGACCTGTTCGGCTACTGCAGGCCGTTGTTCGGCGTGTGCCTGGCCTAGCCAAAGCGTGAGCGATGCCACCAGCAAGGCAGCCCATTTACGATAAGCGAACATTTTTTCCACCATGATGCGAAACGATCGATCATTGAAGACAGCTACGCCGGCACTGCCAACCCCTGTGGCCGGTTCGCACAAAAGATGGGCCGCCGCGCACAATGGCTGTTGCCAAAAATGTGCGCGCGTTACCATTTACGCTCATGCCGCCGCCAACCAAGGACGTAGCGCCCATGCGATCGACCAGCCCCTACCTGGACACCTCCTTTTCCTTCGACAGCCCCGGCTCGCTCGCCGACGCCGGCGTGTTGGACAGCGGCAAGGCGCAGATCATGGGGCGTGCAACCGGGCATTATCGGGCGCAGACCGTGCACGCGGGGCTGCAGTACTTCGATTGCAACCTGCAGTTTCCCGAACCGCTGCAAATCGACAAACTGCTGCCGCAAAGCCTGTGCATCGTCCACGTGTTCGACGGTGCCTGGCAGCACAAGGTCGACGGCACGCTCAACCATTACGCCCCCGGCCACTTGCACCTGCTGGGCCTGGGCGAAAGCCTGGAAGCGCAGGACCAGTTGCCTGCAGACAGCCATGCGCGCATGGCGGGCGTGCGCATTGCCGGCGACTACCTGCATGAGCTGGCGCGGGACGATGCGCAATTGCTACCCCTGCTGGCCTTGACCGCAGACGGCATGCGCTTCGATCAACTCCCCCAATGCCCCGCCGTCAGCCGCTTGCTGCAGCAGCTGTACCTGTCACCCTATACCGGTGGGCTACGGCGCCTGCATTGCGAAAGCCTGAGCGTGGCCGTGGTGCTGGAGCTGACGCGCCACTTGATAGGCCCTGCACAAGGCACGAAAAACCCGGACCGCGGGCTGCGCGACCTGGCCATCGAAGCGCGCCGCCTGCTCGACACCCAACTGGCCACCCCACCCACCGCCGCCAGCCTTGCACGCCAACTGGGCGTGGGCGAGACCACCTTGCGCCGGGCGTTCCGCGACGAATTCGGCCGGCCAATGCTGCAGTACGTGCGCCAGCAACGCCTGGAGCAGGCCCGCACCCTGCTGCTGGAAAGGCGCTGGCAGGTGTCGCAGGTGGCCTACCAGGTCGGTTATGCCAACCCTGCCAATTTCTGCCATGCCTACAAGGCCTATTTCGGCCACCCGCCTGGCAGCGAATAGCAGTTTTTCCCAGGCAAAAGAAAAGGGCCTGCAATGCGGCCCTTTTCGTTCAACGCCAGAGAGGGATCATTCCCACTCAATCGTCGCCGGCGGCTTGCTCGACACGTCATAGGTCACGCGCGAGATGCCGTCGATTTCATTGATGATACGGCCGCTGACGGTTTCCAGCAGCTCGTACGGCAGGTGTGCCCAACGCGCGGTCATGAAGTCCACGGTCTCCACGGCACGCAGGGCCACGACCCAGGCGTAGCGACGGCCGTCGCCGACGACGCCGACCGACTTGACCGGTTGGAACACCACAAAGGCCTGGCTGGTCTTGTGGTACCAGTCGGCTTTGCGCAGCTCTTCGATGAAGATGTGGTCGGCACGACGCAGGATGTCGGCGTATTCCTTTTTCACTTCACCGAGGATACGCACACCCAGGCCTGGGCCCGGGAACGGGTGGCGGTAGACCATGTCGTACGGCAGGCCCAGCTCCAGGCCGATCTTGCGCACTTCGTCCTTGAACAGTTCACGCAGCGGCTCGACCAGCTTGAGGTTCATTTCCTCCGGCAGGCCACCGACGTTGTGGTGCGACTTGATCACATGGGCCTTGCCGCTCTTGGCGCCAGCCGACTCGATCACGTCCGGGTAGATGGTGCCCTGGGCAAGGAACTGGATGTTTTCCAGCTTGCTGGCCTCGGCATCGAACACGTCGATGAAGGTGCGGCCGATGATCTTGCGCTTCTTCTCCGGGTCGGCTTCGCCTTCCAGGTTGTCGAGGAACTGCTTTTCAGCGTCGGCGCGAATGACCTTGACGCCCATGTTCTCCTTGAACATGGCCATCACCTGGTCACCTTCGTGCAGGCGCAGCAGGCCGTTGTCGACAAATACGCAGGTCAGCTGGTCGCCGATGGCGCGGTGCAGCAGCGCGGCAACCACCGAGCTGTCGACGCCGCCAGACAGGCCCAGCAGGACGTTGGCCGAACCCACTTGTGCACGCACCTGGGCGATGGCGTCTTCAACGATGTTGGATGGGGTCCACAGGGCCTCGCAGCCACAGATGTCCTGCACGAAGCGGGACAGGATGCGACCGCCCTGCTTGGTGTGGGTCACTTCCGGGTGGAACTGCACGCCGTAGTAGCCGCGGGTGTCGTCGAACATGCCGGCGATCGGGCAGCTTGGGGTGCTGGCCAATACATGGAAATTTCCCGGCATCTGGGTGACCTTGTCGCCGTGGCTCATCCACACGTCCAGGCCCAGTACGCCGTCAGCGTCGATGTGATCTTCGATGCCGTCGAGCAGGCGGCTCTTGCCGACCACGTCCACGCGGGCATAACCGAACTCACGCAGGTCGGAACCTTCGACCTTGCCGCCCATCTGTTCGGCCATGGTCTGCATGCCGTAGCAGATGCCCAGCACCGGCACGTTCAGGTCGAACACTGCCTGCGGCGCGCGCGGGCTGTTGGCTTCGTGGACCGACTCGGGGCCGCCGGCGAGGATGATGCCGCGCGGGTTGAATTCGCGAATCGCTTCATCGTCCATGTCGAACGGGTGCAGCTCGCAGTACACGCCGATCTCGCGCACGCGGCGGGCAATCAGCTGGGTGTACTGGGAACCGAAATCGAGGATCAGGATGCGGTGAGCGTGAATGTCGAGGGCCATGACTCAATCTCTGATGCAGTTGCAAGCGTCAAGCCGCAAGCTGCAAGTTGATCGGGGAGAACGCGGTAGTCGCTGCAGCGCAACTACCGCTTGTAGCTTGAAGCTTGTCGCTTACCGCTGGAGGCGTTAGCCGACGCGGTAATTAGGGGCTTCTTTGGTGATCTGCACGTCATGCACGTGGGACTCGGCCATGCCGGCGCCGGTGATGCGTACGAACTCCGGCTTGGTGCGCATCTCTTCGATGGTTGCGCTGCCGGTGTAGCCCATGGACGAACGCAGGCCGCCCATCAGTTGGTGGATGATCGCCGCCAGCGCACCTTTGTACGGCACACGGCCTTCGATGCCTTCCGGTACCAGCTTCTCGGCACCGGCCGAGGAGTCCTGGAAGTAACGGTCGGACGAGCCTTGCGCCTGTGCCATGGCACCCAGCGAGCCCATGCCGCGGTAGGCTTTGTAGGAACGGCCCTGGAACAGCTCGACTTCACCTGGCGCCTCTTCGGTACCGGCGAACATCGAACCCATCATCACGCAGGAAGCACCGGCTACGATGGCCTTGGACAGGTCACCGGAGAAGCGGATGCCGCCGTCGGCGATCAGTGGCACACCGGTGCCTTCCAGTGCAGCGGCAACGTTGGCGATGGCGCTGATTTGCGGCACGCCGACGCCTGCAACGATACGGGTGGTGCAGATAGAGCCCGGGCCGATACCGACCTTGACCGCGTCAGCGCCGGCTTCGGCCAGGGCCTTGGCCGCAGCGCCGGTGGCGATGTTGCCGCCGATCACCTGCACCTGCGGGTAGGTTTCCTTCACCCAGCGCACGCGGTCGATCACACCTTTGGAGTGACCGTGGGCAGTGTCGACCACCACCACGTCAACCCCGGCAGCAACCAGGGCGGCTACGCGCTCGCCGGTGTCCTTGCCAGTGCCGACGGCAGCGCCGACGCGCAGGCGACCTTGGTCGTCCTTGCTGGCCAGCGGGTAGGCCTTGGCCTTTTCGATGTCCTTGACGGTCATCATGCCCTTGAGGTTGAACTTGTCGTCAACGATCAGGACTTTTTCCAGGCGGTGCTTGTGCAGCAGCTCGCGCACTTCGTTCTTGTCGGCGCCTTCGCGCACCGTGACCAGGCGCTCTTTTGGCGTCATCACGTCGCGGACCTTGGCGTCCAGGCGGTTTTCGAAGCGCACGTCACGGGAAGTGACGATGCCGACCAGGTCACCGTTGGCCAGCACTGGCACGCCGGAGATGTTGTTCAGGCGGGTCAGCTCGAACAGGTCGCGCACGGTAGCGTCGGCGTCGATGGTGATCGGGTCCTTGACCACGCCAGCCTCGAACTTCTTGACCTTGCGAACTTCGCCGGCCTGCTGCTCGATGGTCATGTTCTTGTGGATGATGCCGATGCCGCCTTCCTGAGCCATGGCAATGGCCAGGCGCGCTTCGGTCACGGTATCCATGGCGGCGGAAACCAGCGGAATGTTCAGCTCGATGCCACGAGTCAAACGGGTCTTGAGACTGACTTCATTGGGCAGTACCTCGGAATAGCCAGGTACAAGGAGGATATCGTCGAAGGTCAGGGCTTCTTGGCTGATACGCAGCATCGCGGGGGCTCCCGGGCGGGAAAAATGGAAGCGCGCCATTATACTCATGCACGGCGCGCCGCTCAATGTAAATCAAGCTTCAAGTTACAAGCGGCAAGCTACGAGAGTCGTCAGGCATACAGGCCGCTTTTTCTTGAAGCTTGCGACTCAAGGCTTGCAACTGACTTGCACCACCGTCACCGGCTGGGCGAGCCCGGNNGCCCCGGGCGGGGGGAGCCAGTCGGCGAAGCTGTCGAGAAAGGCCTGGGTAAACCCGGCCTCGCCCCAGTTGTTGAAGATGAACCCCAGGTTGGAAAAGGCACATGGCTGCAGGTAAATGAAGCCATTGATGTCATCTTCGAAGCCGCACAGCGGGCAGGTGAAGTTGTCACTGACCGCCGGCATCCATTCTTCCAGGCTTTCGAACAGCGGCTCGCCCACCTCGCGCCGGCACTGCGGGCAGCCGGCTTCTTCAAGAAACCCTTCGGTGGGGGTATAGATGCAACGCTTGAGCATCACTTCCAGGCCGTTGGCCTGCTCGCCAAAAGGCAACAACTCAGGCCGCAGGGCCACCTTGCGGGCGCCTGCAGCCAGGGCGTGGCCCATGCGGTTGCCGGTACGGCCACAGGTGCTCAACTGCTCCTCGACCACTTTCTCGCGTACCAGCCAGCGCACGATGGCACGGGCGCGGGCTTCGTGCACCGGCACGGTAGACAGCTTGGGAACGATAATGCTCTGGGTGTTCATGAACGGTACAAGCCTGCAAAACTGCGGTAAGGGCGCAATTCTACCGCTCAGGCGCCGAGGTAGCGACCGATCAGCGCCAAGCCGCTGGCCAGCACCAGCCAGGTGACCAGGCGCACAAAGGCTTCGCGCGACAGCCTGTGGGTCAGCCCACGGCCGACCCACAAGCCGATGAACATGACCGGCAGCAGGCATGCAGCCAGCAAGAGCAGGCTCTGATCGGCGTAAACACCGGCGACCAGGAACAATGCCAGGCGCACCACCGTGCTGCAGCTGATCAGCGCGCTCTGGGTGGCGCGCACCTGTTCCTTTCGTTCCAGGCGTGCACTCAGGTACAGCGCATAAAGAAAACCGCCGCTGCCGAACAGCGCCCCGAACAGCCCGCCTGCCGTACCCATTGGCACTGCCCAGAAACCCGACAGGTTCGCCGGCCGTACTCTGACCGCCAGGCTATACAGCGCGTAGGCCGTAACGAACAGGCCCATCAACAGCAACAGCACGTCAGACTGCAAACGCAGCAGGAACACCACGCCCAACGTGCAGCCCAGGGCCATGAACGGCAACAGCCGCAGCAACTCGCCGCGCACCACATCACGGCGCGAAGGCAGCAGGTTGCCGAAGGCGGCGACAAAATCGAGCAACACCAGTAGCGGGATGATTCGTGACAACGGCATGAAATGGATCAGCACCGGGCCCGCCACCAGGGCCGTACCGAAACCGGCAATGCCAAAGACGACGTAGGCCACGCCGACGCCGAGCAGGATGGGCAGCCAGTCAAGGCCGGTGAGCGACAGTTCAGTGAGCATGGCAGCAGTTCCAGGGAGCATAGGCAAAGGTTAGCCAGCTGAGAGCCATGCCGACTAATATGGCTTTATCGCCAAAGCCATCTCGAAAAGGCATGACATGACGTCCATCCGCCAGTTGCGTTACTTCGTGGAAATCGCCGAGTGCGGCAGCTTCAGCGG
>NZ_AEWE02000165.1:2074-5130 GCF_000190455.2 Pseudomonas sp. TJI-51 | reverse complement strand
CCTGCCGCGCCTGACCCCGGCCGGCCAGGCGTTGCTGGAGCGGGCACGGCGCCTGCTGGCCGACCTGGCGCAGGCAGAGCGGGTGACCCGCGATATTGGCCAAGGGTTGCAAGGCAGCTTGCGCCTGAACCACTCCAGCACCGTCCCGTTGACCGGCCCGCTGCTGGCGCGTTTGAGCGGTTACCTGCACGCTAACCCGGGGGTTGCACTGGACATCGCCCAGCAGTCGTCGGAGGCCCAACTGGAAGACATCGCGGCGGGGCGGCTGGATATCGGCCTGTTGCGCTTGCCGGTGCTTCGCCAGCATGAAGGCGTGGTGCTGCATGAACTGTTCAGCGAGCCCGTGCTGCTTGCGGTGGCGGCCGGGCATCCGTTGGCCGGTGCGGCGCAGGTGGCGCTGCAGCAGTTGCGCGACGAGCGCTTCATTTCCATTCCGCACCGTGAGCGCGGCGGGCTGAGCTACCTGGCAGCCTCGTTGTGCATGGATGCGGGCTTTTTCCCGCAGGCGGCGCAGGTGCTGTCGCGCAAAACGACCCAGTTGCAGCTGATCCAGGCAGGTTTTGGCGTGGCGTTGCTGCCGCAATGCATGCGCGACATTGCGCCGGCCTCGGTCAGTTTCGTCACCCTGGAGGGGGGCCGGGAAAGTACCGTGGCCCTGGCGTGCCGGCGCGATGCAGAGCAATTGGTGCGCCAGTTCGTGGCCGCGATGAAAGATCACGGCTAGCCCGCAACGCCCGGTAAGGTATGATGCCGGCCATGATCAGAGACCCTTTCGAACGACTCGGCCTGGACCGCGAGGTCCTGACGGTCAGCCAACTCAACGGCCGCGCCCGCGTGCTGCTCGAGGACGTATTCCGCAGCGTGTGGGTGGAAGGCGAGATTTCCAACCTCGCCCGCCCGGCGTCTGGCCACATGTACTTCACCCTCAAGGACAGCGGTGCCCAGGTACGCTGCGCCCTGTTCCGGCAGAGCGCCACGCGGGTGCGCCAAGCGCTGCGCGATGGCCTGGCGGTGCGGGTGCGGGGCAAGGTTTCGCTGTTCGAGGGCCGGGGTGATTATCAGCTGATTCTCGACACCGTCGAGCCGGCGGGGGATGGCGCGCTGCGCCTGGCATTCGAGGCCTTGAAGGAAAAGCTCGGTGCCGAAGGGCTGTTCAGCGCCGAACGCAAGAAGCCCTTGCCTGCCCACCCGCAACGCATCGGTATCATCACCTCCCCCACCGGCGCGGTGATCCGCGACATCATCAGTGTGTTCGGCCGCCGCGCCCCGCAGGTGGAACTGAACCTAATTCCCACGGCGGTACAGGGCCGCGAGGCCATCGCACAGATCGTGCGTGCCATCCGCCTGGCCGACGGCCTTGGCTTCGATGCGCTGATCCTGGCCCGTGGTGGCGGCTCGTTGGAAGACCTGTGGTGCTTCAACGAAGAAGCCGTGGCCCGCGCCGTGGCTGCCTGCGTCACACCGATTGTCAGCGCAGTCGGCCATGAGACCGATGTGTCCATCAGCGACTTCGTGGCAGACGTGCGCGCCCCCACTCCGTCTGCCGCCGCAGAGTTGCTGGCGCCCGACAGCAGCGGCATTCGCCAACGCCTGGAGGGGCTGCAGCGGCGCTTGTTGCTGCGCATGCAGAACCGCCTGAGCCATGACCGCCTGCGCCTGGACTCGCTGACCAGGCGCCTGCGCCACCCAGGCGAGCGCTTGCGCCAGCAGGCCCAGCGCCTGGACGACCTGGACATGCGCCTGCGCCGGGCGTTCCTGCTCAGCCTCAACCAGCGCCGTGAGCGTCTGGCGCGGGCAGAAACCCGCCTGGCTGCGCAACACCCGGGGCGCAACCTGAAACTGCTGGCCCAGCGCCTGGACAGCCTGGCCGAGCGCCTGCCACGGGCCATGCGCGAACTGCTCAAGGACCGCCGCCAGCGCTTCCAGACCCAGCTGCAGACGCTGCAGGTGGTCAGCCCGCTGGCCACACTGGCGCGCGGCTACAGCATCCTGCTCGACGACCAGGGCCAGGCGATTCGCAGCGCCGAACAGACCCGCAACGGCCAACGCCTTACGGCACGCCTGGACCAGGGCGAGCTGCTGGTGCGCGTGGAAGACAATCACCTGACTCCGGTCACCCTTTCGCTATTGGACTGACACATGCCCCGCCTGCTTGCCACCCTGTTCGCCCTTTCCCTGTTACTGCTGGCCGGCGGCGCCCAGGCCAGTTACATCACGCGTGCGCTGAACAAGCCGGTGCCCGGCGGCGTGGCGGTGGTCAACCTCGGCCCTGCCGCCAGCGCCCCCGAAGCGCGCTTCGACGGCAAGCCGGTGCTGGTGGTCAAGGAGCAGGAGAACTGGTTGGCCATTGTCGGAATCCCGCTGACCCAGAAGCCGGGTACTGCCCTGCTCAGCCAAGGCGGGCGCAACCTGCCGTTCAGCGTGGGTAGCAAAAAGTACCCCGAACAGCGCATTACCCTGAAGAACACCCGCCAGGTCAACCCGAACCCCGCCGACCTCAAGCGCATCGACCGCGAGCTGGCCGAGCAGATCAAGGCCTACCGCAGCTTCAGCCCTGCCCTGCCCAGCAACCTGATCCTCGACAAGCCGGTCAACGGCCCGTTGTCGAGCAAGTTCGGCGTGCGTCGCTTTTTCAATGGCGAGGAACGCAACCCGCATGCCGGGCTGGACTTCGCGGTGCCGGCAGGTACGCCCATCAAGACCCCGGCCAATGGCAAGGTGATTCTGGTGGGAGATTACTTCTTCAATGGCCGTACGGTATTCGTGGACCACGGCCAGGGCTTCATCAGCATGTTCTGCCACATGTCGAAGATCGATGTGCAGGTGGGGCAGCAACTGCGCCGGGGCGAGGTAGTCGGGCGCGTGGGCTCAACCGGCCGGGCTACCGGGCCGCACATGCACTGGAACGTGAGCCTGAACGATGCGCGGGTGGATCCGGCGATTTTCATCGGCGCGTTTCAGCCCTGAGACCGCAGCGCCAGACTCGCCGACAAACCCCGCCTCCACAGCGTTTCAGCCCTGTGACAGTGCTGTGGAAGCTGGCTTGCCGGCGATGA
>NZ_AEWE02000165.1:0-1989 GCF_000190455.2 Pseudomonas sp. TJI-51 | reverse complement strand
CCAGCCATAAAATCTCGCTCATACGCTTTTTTTAAGCATTCCTCTCAATTTTTTCCGAACGCTTGCCATCCCCCACCCCACTGGTTAAGTTTGAAGGCATGAAAACCTTCAGCACCCTCATCCTGCTCCGACAACATCGCAGCCTCAGCCTGGTCAGCGCACGACTACCAGGCTGAATCGCG
This sequence comes from Pseudomonas sp. TJI-51, assembly GCF_000190455.2. Lineage (NCBI taxonomy): Bacteria > Pseudomonadati > Pseudomonadota > Gammaproteobacteria > Pseudomonadales > Pseudomonadaceae > Pseudomonas > Pseudomonas sp. TJI-51. Next base: position 1,807 of record NZ_AEWE02000165.1, on the reverse strand, counting down.
TCGCCTCGCCTCTTCATCTTGTTATCGCTCGGCAGGCCCGATTTCGGCCGCACACAAAAGGATTGCTTCCATGTCCATGCTCAAAGACCCTTCGAAAAAATACCGCGCCTTCCCGACTATCGACCTGCCTGACCGCACCTGGCCGTCGAAGACCATCACCGCAGCGCCCATCTGGTGCAGCTCCGACTTGCGTGATGGCAACCAGTCGCTGATCGAGCCGATGGATTCGGAGAAGAAACTGCGCTTCTGGAAGACCCTGGTCCAGGTGGGCGTGAAGGAAATCGAAGCGGCGTTCCCGTCTGCCTCGCAGACCGATTTCGACTTCGTGCGCACCCTGATCGAAGACGGCCACATCCCGGACGACACCACGATCCAGGTTCTCACCCAAGCCCGTGAAGACCTGATCGCGCGTACCTTCGAGTCGCTGCGTGGCGCGAAAAAGGCCATCGTCCACCTGTATAACGCCACCTCCCCGGCGTTCCGCCGCATTGTCTTCAACCAGGACAAGCAAGGCGTGAAAGACATCGCGGTGAATGCCGCCAAGCTGTTCGTCAAGTATGCCGCCCAGCAGCCCGAAACCCACTGGACCTTCCAGTACTCGCCAGAAACCTTCAGCGCGACCGAAATGGAATTCGCCAAGGAGGTGTGCGACGCGGTCATCGAGGTGTGGAACCCGACGCCAGAGCACAAGGTCATCCTCAACCTGCCGGCCACCGTGGAAGTCTCCACGCCGAACATCTACGCCGACCAGATCGAATGGTTCTGCCGCAATGTCAGCCGCCGCGACAGCGTGATCATCAGCCTGCACTGCCACAACGACCGTGGCACCGGCATTGCCGCCACCGAACTGGGCCTGATGGCCGGCGCCGATCGCGCCGAAGGCTGCCTGTTCGGCAACGGCGAGCGGACCGGTAACGTCGACCTGGTGACCTTGGCACTGAACCTGTACACCCAAGGTATCGACCCGCTGCTGGACTTCTCCGACATCGACGGCGTGCGTAAGGTGGTCGAAGAGTGCAACCAGCTGCCCGTGCACCCACGCCACCCTTATGTCGGCGACCTGGTACACACTGCGTTCTCCGGCTCGCACCAGGACGCCATCCGCAAGGGCTTCGCCAAGCAGCAGGAAGGCGAGCTGTGGGAAGTGCCGTACCTGCCGATCGACCCGGCCGATATCGGCCGCAGCTACGAGGCGGTCATCCGCGTCAACAGCCAGTCGGGCAAAGGCGGCATCACCTACCTGCTCGAGCAAGAGTACGGTATCAGCCTGCCGCGCCGCATGCAGATCGAGTTCAGCCAGGTTGTGCAGGGTGAAACCGACCGTTTGGGCCTGGAAATGACCGCTCAGCAAATCTACAGCCTGCTGCACAAGGAATACCTGCAGGCCAACGCGCCATACGCCCTGGTCAGCCACCGCCTGCAGGAAGAAAACGGCCACAGCGCCGTGGAAGTGGAAGTCGCCGGCGAAGGCGAAACCACCCTGCACTGGCGCGGCAAGGGCAATGGCGCCCTGGAAGCCCTGGTTGCCGGCCTGCCGGTTGCCGTGGAGATCATGGACTACAACGAGCACGCGATTGGTGCTGGCACCAACGCCAAGGCGGCGGCCTACATCGAGTTGCGCGTGGCCGGTGGCCGCCCGGTGCACGGTGTGGGTATCGACGAAAACATCACCACCGCCAGCTTCAAGGCATTGTTCAGCGCCCTGAACCGCTCGTTGAGCCAGCAGGAAGCCAAAGCGGCCTGAGCCCTGCCTGCTGAATGAGAAAGCCCGCATCGTTTGATGCGGGCTTTTTTGTTGGCCTTGTAC